>DTWI01000178.1 GCA_012963075.1 Fidelibacterota bacterium | reverse complement strand
TTCGGTGATTTTACAATCGAACAATTGCCAGATGGAACATCAATAGCAACACCCTTGCATTCCAAAGTATAAATTGAGTATTTATTTATCTGAAGATAATTTATAAAAACAATTATGTATCAGACACTCTTTCTGCTTCCAGGTGTTTTTTGTGGTTCCATGCCATAAACATTGTAGGTAAAAGCGCAATTGCTGCAGCCAAAAGGGCTATTACAAAAAATTCAGTAAACAAGTTCATTCCTATGTCGATTACTTCTCCAGAATATGCCTGTATATTTTCCAATGTTACTTCTCTTGATTCACCCTCAGCCGGCACTGGTAAATGTAAACCAGAAACCAAGGAAAAAAATCTTTGAGAACCCCAAGACGTTATTGCTGCTAGTCCCAAAGTCATTCCAACTAAACGCATAGCTGTTACTAGTCCAGCAGCAGTGCCTCTTTCTCCAGGGCCTACTGGTTCTGTAGCAGCAAGTGCTATAGGTGATATTAACAATCCAAATCCTAGTCCTGTAGCGGCTAAAGAAATCGACATTGAAGGATCCCCAATTGCTAATGTCCAACCCGACATTTGTATGTAACCCCAAATTGTTAAAGCTAAACCAATAGCAGTTGGAATTCTGAAATCCATTCGTTGGCAGGCAATCCCACCAATTACAGCTCCAACAGGCATAGCGATGGTCATTCGCATCAATCGTAATCCGCCCTCTAAAGGTTCCTTTTCCATAACAGTTGTGGTCATAAATGGTATTGTGACCATGCCAATTATTAGAGCACCTCCTACTAGTAGATGAGTTATGTTTGCTGAAATAATAGTTGGACTAGCAAACATTGAATTGGGGAACAGAGGATTACTTGCCATTCGTTGTCTCAATATAAACCCACATAGAAATATAGCCGTAACGATAAATAATAGAATTAGCCAAATGTCAGGCCGATCTATACGGGATAAGGCTAATGTAAGAGCGGATAAAGCAAGGGCTATTAATACGCCTCCAACGTAATCCACGGGTGACCTAAATCTAGGACTAGGCTTCAGTAATAAATATAGAGGGATGATGGTCAAAACACCTAATGGGATATTCATCCAGAAAACCCAAGGCCAGGTAAGATATTTTGCTACTAAACCACCCCATAATGGCCCAATCACACCGCCTGCTTCAGCCGCTCCAATAATAAGGCCTATAGCAAGCCCTCGTTTTCCCGCTGGGAAAAGGTCACCAACTATTGCAATCCCCACTGGAAGCATAGCTCCAGCTGCCATTGCCTGAAAAACCCTGATTGCTATTAACCACTCCATGCTCGGTGCTAAAGCAGCAAAAACTGAAAAAATCATAAAAGCTACCATTGCCGCCGCAAATATTTTCCGATGACCTAAAGAGTCGGACATGCGACCTATCAGTGGCATTGCTGCAACGTAACCAAGAAGATATGCAGTTATAGTCCAAGATGCTGTATCGAGCTTGGTAATAGGTACTCGGAAATCAATCATAACTTGGGTCAATACTGTGACCATCACAGTCATGTCATCGGCAGCCACAAACACTCCAAATGCGACAGGTATTAGAGCAATATATGGCGATATGTGGTGCGGCTTTTGTTTACTTGGCTTGGTACTAGCATTTCCCATGATCAAAACGTTAAAGCTACGGAGAATCAGTAATTTTCGGAACTTCTATTTCTACTGGCACATCGAATTTTGACATTGTTACCAATCTTATTGTGCCATCAATGTCCGTCATCTTTGCCTTGCCGATAAATTTTATTACGGTTAAATGGAACGTTTCCTTATTTATAGTAGCCTCGACTGCTACCGTTCCGTCTTCGAGAGTCTCACCAAGCAGTTTGTCTAAAAGTATTGATTGAAGACTGCCGCTTATTTGATAATTCGGTGAATCTAATGAGGGATCTACCATGAATTGTGGTTCAGTCATTTTTTCTAGTAGCGATGCCATTCCTTCATCGGTATTAAAAAATCCTCCC
>DTWI01000177.1 GCA_012963075.1 Fidelibacterota bacterium | reverse complement strand
TGTTTGGCGATACCGCTGGCAAATTCATAGGTTAGTTCGAATTTCTCCTCTTGATTCAAATAGTAGAAGACATACTTCATTTGCTTCTGTTTTTGTTTATCCTTTAGCTGATGAAGCTGTCGATATAGAAATTAGTCAGAAGGATTTAAGAATTGATACATTTCGATCAAGTGGTGCAGGAGGGCAACATGTCAATAAGACGGATTCTGCTATTAGAATTACACACATACCAACAGGTATTGTTACTCAATGCCAAAGTCAGCGATCTCAGCACAGGAATAAAGAACAAGCACTAAAAGTGTTGAAATCAAAGCTTTATCAAGTAGAGATTGAAAAAAATTTGGAATCAAAAAAATTATTAGAGGATGATAAGAAAGATATTGCTTGGGGGAATCAAATTCGGTCTTATGTTTTTCATCCCTACAATATGGTAAAAGATCATAGAACAAAGTTTGAAGTTGGAAATGTAAAAAGTGTTATGGATGGGAATATTGATGACTTTATATATAGTTATTTATTAGATAAAATGGAAAAAAAGAAATAAGTTTATTGAGCGATGGAGAATAAAAGTTTAGAACAAATTATAGAAAGTCGTCTAGAAAAGTTAAAGAAAATCCGCGATTTAGGTGTAAATCCCTACCCATATGAATTTAAATGTAGTCATACTACAAGCCAAGTAACCGAAGATATTGTTGGTAAAAAAGTTTCTGTTGCAGGGAGAGTAATGGCATTGCGAAATATGGGAAAAGCTGCCTTTACAAATATTCAAGATGAATCAGGAAGAGTGCAATTGTATATAGCCAAAGATGATGTCGGTGAAGATGGTTACAATCTTTTCAAATTAATAGATATTGGAGATTACATCGGGGTTAGTGGAAAAATTTTTATTACCAAAACGGGTGCTGTTACAGTGAAAGTGAAGACATTAACTCTCTTAAGCAAAAATTTGAGACCAATACCTGATGTAAAAGAAAAAGATGGAGAAAAATATAATTTTGTTTCTGACAAAGAATTTCGATATAGAAAGCGCTATTTAGACTTAATTATTAATCCAGAAACAAAAGAAAATTATGTTAAACGATTTAAGATTGTTAATTCAATTAGAGAATTCTTAAACACAAATGGTTACATAGAAGTAGAAACACCAGTATTACAACCTGTGTATGGAGGAGCAAATGCAAAACCCTTTAAAACATTTCACAATGCTTTAGATCAAGAATTTTATTTAAGAATTGCAACCGAACTTTATCTGAAACAATTAATTGTTGGTGGATTTGAAAAAGTTTATGAAATGTCAAAAGATTTCAGAAATGAAGGTATTGATCGTAGCCATAATCCTGAATTTACTATGTTAGAATTCTATCAAGCCTATGCTGATTATAATTTTATGATGGATTTTGTTGAAAAAATGTTTAAAAAAGTGACAAATGACTTAGATATGAAAATAATCTCTTGGGATGGACATAAGATTAATCTTTCCAAGAAATTTGCAAGAAAATCAATGGATGAATTAATCCAGGAACATACTGGTGAATCTGTAGATTTAAGTGATATAAAGGCAGTACTCAATTTATGTAAAAAATTAGATTTGAAAGTTAAAAAAAGCGATGGTCTAGCTAAAATGATTGATGAAATAATGAGAAGAAAAATTGAACCTAATTTGATTAATCCAACTTATGTTATTAATCATCCTGTAGAGATATCTCCATTAGCTAAAATTAATAGAGATGGTGATAAAAATTTTACGGAAAGATTCGAATTATTTATTGCGGGAATGGAATTTGCTAATGGTTTTTCTGAACTTAATGATCCAATAGATCAAAGAAATAGATTTGAAGACCAATCAAAGAAAAGAGAAGATGGAGATGAAAATGCTTTTCCAGTTGATGAAAATTTTTTAGAAGCTATTGAGACAGGAATGCCTCCTACAGCGGGTGTTGGTGTTGGAATTGATCGTTTGGTCATGTTATTTATTGATACAAGATGGATCAGAGATGCCATTCTTTTCCCAACACTTAAATCATTAAAATGAATTTTATATTTCTTGTTTTAAAAAGACTATTCTTCTCAAGACAAAGTAATTTTTTTTTCAGAATAACAAACCTTGTTTCAATTATTAGTCTATCTATTGGTATTGCATCTTTAAATATAGTATTGAGTTCAGTGTTAGGTTTCGAGAATAAGATTTTTGAAAAATTATCAAGTATAAATGGCTATTCTACAATCAATAATTTATTTCAAACTACTTTTGACAAATCAGAAATACTATTATCTGATATAGTCCAAGAGGACAAATCCCTTATTTTTGAATATATTGAAAGGCCTGCTATTATAAAATCTAAAGCAAATAGCAATAATGTTATTATATATGGTGTACAAGCAGACAATCTAAATCATTTTACTCTTTTTAAACATACTAACCAGAATCAATTTTCTAATAATGATGTTATTATCGGAAATGAATTAGCCAATAAGATGGAAATACAAAAAGGTGATCCTCTAATCCTATTGAATCCACTGGCAAACCAATCAATTGTCAACAAGGAAAGATTTTTATTTCTAAAAGTTAAAGATATTTATTCTTCTGGTATCTATGATTACGATTCAAGACTGATTTTTATGCCAATAGAAGTAGTTCAATCTTATTTCAACGTTAATGACCATATCAGTGGTTGGATGATATTTGATCAATCTCTTAATATTCAAGAATTAGATTTGCCATTTTATCAAATTAATCTTAAAGATAGACATAGTGAGCTTTTTAGGTGGATTAATACTCAGAAATGGCCGATTATATTTATCTTCAGTTTAATTGCGTTAGTATCTTATTTCAATCTAATGAGTTCAATTAATATTCTCTTCTATGAGAAAAGATTTAATCTAGCAATTATGAAAACATATGGAATGTCAAATAAAAGATTATTATTTCTATTTACAATTCAAGGTGTAGTATTAGCACTTATTGGTTCGATATTAGGTATTTTGCTATCTTTTATTGTTGTTCTTCTTCAAGAAAAATTTCATATTATTTCACTATCAGAAAATATTTATTTTGTTAGTTATTTACCTATGCTATTTAGCGTGAAAAATTCTTTGTACATTTTTGCTATCAGTATAATTTCAAGTATTGTTTTTTCATCGATAGCTTTGCTTCAAATTTTATCTATTAACCCTTCAAAAATTCTTAAAAACTAATGAATATAGTATTTTTAATAGCCAAAAGATTTTTGATTTCTAGAAATTTGTTTCAAGGAGGAATGATAAATATTGTTTCATTCTTGGGCTTGTTTATTGGAGCAGCTTCCATTGTGTTATCTATTGCTGTTTTAAATGGATTTCAAAATGTATTGGGCGATGAAACAAAGAAACTATATGGGGATTATATTTTTTTAGATACCAATGAAGATTTTGTGAGAAATATTGATAGTGATTTTAAATATTCTCCGTTTTCTGAAGAAGAATTCTTTCTTCTAAAAGGAAACAAGCAATCATTAATAAAATTGAAGACAGTATTTACAGATCAAATTGATAATTTTTATGATTTAGATCGATTAAATAGTAATTCTTTAGGCAATAGTGATATTATTATTGGTAAATCTTTAGCTGAAAAAATGAGTATAAGTATTGGTGATTCAATTTCAATATATGACACTAACCTTGCTGTAAACAATGTAACTATTATTCCTCATAAAAAATTATTTGTGAAAGATATCTATAATAACAGAATATTACGATCTGATGAATTTCTTGTTTTTAATTCCTTTGATAAAAATAATCTTCCTAATGAATTTACTGGAATTGAAATATTGGGGAACATTGAAAGTCTATCAGGAAAATATTCTGAAGATAAACTAATTTCGTGGAAAGATAGAAATAAACAACTCTTTGACGCGACAGAAATTGAAAAGAAGATTACTTTTTTTACATTATTTCTAATTATTATAGTTGCTTCATTTAATTTATCATCTTCCATTGTACAAATCTCAACAAAGAAAACACGAGAAATGGCTATTTTAAATGCTTTTGGAATGACAGAAAGAAAAATATCTATGGTTTTTCTTACTTATGGCTATCTTTTATCACTTACTGCAATTATTGGAGGAGTATTATTATCCTCATTATTTATTATTTTACAGAACCAGTTTGGATTTATCATGTTAAATCCAGAGTTTTATCTTGTAGAGAAGCTTCCAATGAAGATTGGTTTTAAAGAAATTTCTTTATTAATATCATTTTCAATAATAATTGTTGGAATATTCGCATCTTTGCCTTTGATGATTATGAAAAAAATAAATCCTATAATTTTAATTAATAAAAACATATGATATTATCAGTAAAAAATATTAAAAAATCTTATGATGATGGAGGTGTTAAGCTAGAAGTATTGAAAGGCATTTCATTCGGTGTTAAAAAAGGTTCTATTCTAACCATAAAAGGCCCTTCTGGATCAGGAAAATCAACTTTGTTAAGCTTATTAGGTACTTTAGATAACCCAGATAGTGGGGATATTCTTATTAATGATATTAATTTGAACGATTGTGACGATTTTTCCGATATTCGCAATAATCATATTGGATTTATTTTTCAGTTCCATAATCTTATACCAGAGCTAAATGTTGTTGAAAATATTTCTGTTCCAGCACTTATTTCAGGTAAGAAGGTCGATCAAGATTTTTTAAATACACTTTTCAAATATTTTGGGTTATTAAACAAAAAAAATTCATTTCCATTAGATTTATCTGGCGGAGAAAAACAGAGAGTATCTGTAATGAGAGCTGTAATTAATAAACCTTCAATTATCATAGCAGATGAACCAACTGGAAATTTAGATTCAAATAATGCTACAAAATTGATCGATTTATTTAAAAAATTGAACAAAGATTTTGGATTAACTTTTGTAATCTCTACCCATGACACTAAAGTTTTTGATATAGGTCATCAAAAGATGGAATTGTCTGACGGTAAGCTTCTAAATCTGTAAATTACCTTAATTTAGTGCCATATTGTCATATTTTTATATCAATATGACATATATATCTTATTGGCACAATCTTTGCAACAATAATATTGAAAATTAAATTTTAGGAGAAATTATGAAAAAAATTATTGGAATAGACTTAGGTACAACAAATTCGTGTGTAGCTGTGATGGAAGGTGGAGAGCCAACTATTATTACAAGTCCTGAAGGAGGAAGAACGACCCCTTCCGTAGTGGCATTCACAAAAGAAGGTGATCGTTTGATTGGAGAGCCAGCAAAACGACAAGCTGTTACAAATCCAACTAATACTATTTATTCAATTAAAAGATTTATGGGTAGAACGCCTGCTGAGATAGAACAAGATACAAAAGAAGTATCTTATAAAGTAGTAGTCAAAGGCAAGAAAGTTCTTGTAAATGCAAATAACAAAGAATATCAACCACAAGAAATTAGTGCCATGGTTCTACAGAAGATGAAACAAATGGCCGAACAACATTTAGGAACGGATGTAACAGATGCTGTTATTACTGTTCCTGCTTATTTTAATGATTCCCAAAGAAAAGCTACTAAAGATGCAGGAAAGATTGCTGGTTTGAATGTTAAAAGAATTATTAATGAACCTACAGCCGCATCATTGGCTTATGGTTTTGACAAAAAGAAAGATGAGAAAATAGCTGTATTTGATTTGGGTGGAGGTACATTTGATATTTCTATCTTAGATATTGTTAATGATGATGGACAATCAATAGAAGTAAACGCTAGTAATGGTGACGGTAGATTAGGTGGAGATGATTTTGACCAGAAGGTTGTTGATTGGTTAGCTGATGATTTTAAAAAGAATGAAGGCATTGATTTACGTAAAGATCCAATGGCTTTACAGCGTTTAAAAGATGCAGCAGAAAATGCAAAGAAAGAACTATCATCCTCAAAACAGACAGAAATTAATTTACCATTTATTACTGCTGATTCTTCTGGACCTAAACATTTAAATACGACTTTAACTAGGGCAAATTTCGAGAAGTTAGTTGCAGACCTTGTTGAAAGAGTAGTTGGTCCTTGTAAGCAGGCATTAAAGGATGCAAAGTTAACCGCAAAAGATATTAATGAAGTAATATTGGTTGGTGGATCAACAAGAATTCCTTGTATTCAAGATCAAGTAAAAAAGATTTTTGGAAAAGATCTGAATCAAAGTGTTAATCCAGATGAAGTAGTTGCACTAGGAGCTGCAATTCAGGCAGGAGTTCTTGCTGGTGATGTGGATGATGTGTTATTGCTTGATGTAACTCCTTTGACGCTAGGGATTGAAACGCTCGGGGGCGTTTCTACAGGATTGATTCAGAAGAATACAACTATACCAACACAGAAATCTCAAATATTTAGTACCGCAGCAGACAATCAAACAACTGTAGAAATTATTGTTACTCAAGGTGAAAGACAGATGGCTGTTGATAATAAAACTATTGGGCGTTTTCACTTAGATGGAATTCCTCCATCTCCACGAGGTATACCTCAGATTGAAGTATCATTTGATATGGATGCTGATGGTATTCTAAATGTCAAAGCGGTTGATAAAGCTTCTGCAAAAGAGCAAAGTATTAGAGTCGAATCTTCAAGCGGTTTATCTGATCAAGAAATTGAGAAAATGGTCAATGATGCTAAAAAACATGAATCAGAAGACAAAGAAAAGAAAGATCAGATTGACACAAAAAATCAAGCAGAACAGTTGATTTATCAAACAGAAAAACAAATGAAAGAACTTGATGATAAGTTAACCGATGATGATAAAAAAGATCTAAATGATGTATTAGATAAATTAAAAGAAGCCAATACTTCAACTAACGTTGATGATATTAAAGCAGCAATTGAGAATTTAAATTCTGTTTGGAATACAAAAGCTTCCAGTATGTATCAGTCTTCTAAAGATACAGGTGGTGCACCTCAACCAGATCCAAAACAAGATACTGGTAAGGTAAAAGATGATAAAAAAATAGAAGACGCTGATTTTGAAATTATTGAAGAAGAAGTTGCAGAAAAAGCTCCAGCCGACTAAATGGACTAATGAAAATTTTTAGCAAAGAATCTCTAAATAATAGTAAAAAATTTCTAGAGAATGGTTATATAGTAATATTTGCTATTATCTGTTTGAGTATTGGTGTTGTAGGTTGGGTTCCTCTTTTTCTTATTATGTTACCATATTCACTAGTTTGGTTCTTATTTACAGAACTTACGTCCTCAACTATTGTTGTTAGAGTATTCCTATTATATGAATTATTTTTGTTCAAGGCCGAAACGATATCTGTTATCTTAAAACATATTCTTTCAGATGTTACTTCTTTGGTTAATGTTTTATTCTAAATAGTAAACTCTTTGTAGGAGAAGATTAGATTTTTTATTATGCTATTAATTATTAGCTTCCGAGGCAATGAAACTGCTTAGGAACTTATTTCTCTTAGTTGTAATACTCTTTTTATTCCTTTCTGTGATGTTGTTTTCATCGTTAAGGGAAATTTTCAAGGACGGTTATACAGACATTCCTGATTCTTTTTCAATCGAAAATTATACTTTTCAATATGAAAGCCCTATTGTCACTGCTGAATACATTGTCTCTGAATTGGGTTTTTCTAGTATTGCTATTTATATTATGTCAGAAAATCTGACTATTAAGGTAAAAGATGGTGATAAATACAAAACTGTTGTAGATGTAAAATCACCTATTGAAATGACGGGATGTTATAGAGCGTCAGACCTTATCTCTTTCTTCGTAAAAACCGTATTATTGGGTCAAAATATAAAAAAATATCCTCGCGCATGTATTTCTAGTGAATACGTTGATGTAGAACTCAAGAATGTTCGTATAGATGTAAAATATATTGATGATTTTATCGAATCAATGTCAAATTTTTCTGAAATATCATATAAAGACACAGAAGAAGGATATACTCAACTACTTTCTGGTAATACTGATTTCCGAATAAGACTTGGAGAAAAAACAAATTGTCCATTGATTTCTCCGAATGGTGCCTATTTAGTCAGTGATAGTTTAGCATTAGTAGCTTTTTCTGGAGAGTTTTTTATAGGAAGAACGTATAATAAGAAAACAGGCCAATCCAATCCATTGCTTACTTCCTTTAGTCTGCATGCAAAAGCGGAAAATGATTTTAAAGCTAACTATATAAGCACTTTTTTTGATGAAATTGATTCTATTCAAGGTGAAAGAGAAGAGGTTGATTTTTCTATTTGTCTTAGCGCTAAAAGCTGGATAGAAAAAGATAAATTACGTTGGGTTACAGATGAAGGAGATTGGGGGATAAAAAATGCAGAATTAATCATTAAAAATAGCAAAATGTATTTAAATAAATTTCCTGCAGATCTTAAACCAGAACCGATTAGAAATTTTAATGTAAAATTGAATATAAAAGAAAATATTGGATTAATTGATCTTACAGGCACAGTTACCAATCC
>DTWI01000176.1 GCA_012963075.1 Fidelibacterota bacterium | reverse complement strand
TTTTGTCAAAAATGTGGTGCATCCGTTGATGAAAATTTTACTGACTTTGCAAATGTAAAAGAAACTATCGAAAATCTAGAATTAAGATTAGAGCGCTTAGAAAAATTATTCGAGTCACAAAGCTTAACACCTATAACCATTGAATCAGAACACGATGAATCTTTAATTTGTAACAACTGCAATTTATCCAATATAGCATCTAATAAATTTTGTATTCACTGTGGAACTGACTTAACTTCAACTGCTGTCTCAACATCTCAACCTCCTTCTGAATCTCCACAAAAAGAAAAAATCTTACAACCTGCAGATATTGATTCTGTAAAAAAACAAAACAAATATGCTGACATCAACTGGATTAATATCATTACCATAGTTGGTGCTGCCGCTTTGTTACTCTCAATGCTTTTTGCAAGCTTTGTTGTATACAACGTCCTGGGTTCTTTAGGAAGACATGTATTTACCCTACTTATTGGTGGAATGCTACTAGCAGGTAGCGAATATCGCCGTAAAACCATGGGGATATACCCTCAAATAATTGCTGGTACAGGAATATCTATAATTTACGCCACAATATTTTCAATGTTTGCGATTACAAACATAATTTCTCCAGCAATTGGAATTGTTCTGTTAGCACTTATTGGTATAGGAAGTTGGTATTTAGCTATACGCCACGATGGAATTTGGATAGCTATACTAGGAACAGCAGGAGTATTCATAACTCCAAACTTACTTGTCTTCTTTGGTCAAAATGCTGTCTTTGAATCTAATGCCTTCCCAATGCTACTAGGATATTTACTGATTATGGACATAGCTGTAATTCTTATCTCTATGAAAAAAAATTGGGATATTTTCAATCAAATCAGTATATTGGGATCTTATATCTTTATCTTTTCGTCATTACCAGAACTTTCAGCAGAAAGTCTACTTATAAAAATATCAGCACTTATATCGGTATACGTAATATTTGTAACATTATCCTGCATCCTACACTTTGTACGAAAAGAACAACCTAACTTTAGAAACATGTTGTTGATTAACACGAATTCTATCCTGTTCTACTTTGGTTCTTTCTGGGTTTTATGGATGAACGATTATCATATAGAATTTGCAATCTTGAACCTCATCTTGTCAGGATTAAATTTTGGATTAGGTATCGCTACAAACAAAATACCTGGTGTATCTAAAAATTTAAGGATTCTTTACTACACAAAAGCAGCAGTCTTTTTGACTATCTCTATACCAATTTTTCTAAATGGAATTGTAACTACTATAGCTTGGAGTGGAATGGCAGCTGGATTTACAGTAATTGGACTAAAATTACAAGAATGGAAATGGAGAATATATAGCGTAATACTATTTGTACTTGCAATAATAAAACTATTGGGTATAGATATGGTAGATTCATTTGAAATATCAGAATGGCCATACATAAGTTGGTCAATTACATCTTTATTCGTCATTATATCCTTATGGATTACTTATCTGGCATATAAAACACCAATTTTAAATCTTAACCTTAAATCAAAAAACCTTAATTCTTCTTCGGAAACAAACAATGGTTAATCAAGCAATATCATCATTGCAAAA
>DTWI01000175.1 GCA_012963075.1 Fidelibacterota bacterium | reverse complement strand
TTGTAACTCTTTCATACATATTATTGGATACATTAAGTGCTGTATCTAAACCAACAATATCTTGGGTTCTAAAATATGCGCTCTTTGCATTACCAACTAAAGTCCCGCTAAGAGCATCTACATCTTCAACTGATAACCCCATTTCTAATGCTTTTTCTAGAACGAGTCTACCACCTGCATTAATAAGTCTATTTCCGATAAATCCTGGAGTATCTTTCGCATGAACAATACCTTTACCTAGAATAGTCTCTCCAAAATTAGCCACCGTATCATAAACATCATCAGATGTCTTTTTTCCTTTAACCAATTCCAATAGTTTTAAATATCTAGGAGGATTGAAAAAGTGAGTAATAAGAAATCTTTTTTGAATATCATCAGGAAGGACTTCAACAAGATTTGCTAGAGGAATACCTGATGTATTTGATGTTAGGATTGCATCTTTTTTTAGATGAGGTAATAATTTTTTATAAACATCATGTTTAATCTCAATCTTCTCTGAAACTGCTTCAATAATCAAATCACATTCATTTAATTTTTCTAAATCATTATCGTAAGTACACGGAGTAATAAGAGAAATATTCTTTTTATCAAATAGTGGTGCTGGCTTAAGACTTTTTAATACATCAATACCTTTTCTTGCTAATTCATCGTTAATATCAAATAACAAAGATGGAATTCCCGCATTTGATAGGTGACCAGCAATTTGTGCACCCATAACTCCAGCACCCAATACAGCACATTTTTTAATTTCAATAGACATGTAGTTAACCCCTTTTGATAATTGTAGTAATTCCTTGACCAGTACCTACACACATTGTTGCAAGACCCATAGATCTATTTTGTTGTTCCATTACATTAAGTAATGTAGTAATAATTCTGGTACCTGAAATTCCAAGTGGATGACCTAAAGCAACCGCTCCACCATTTAGATTTACTTTATTTATATCCCAATCTGCTTTTTTTATACAATACAGAGCTTGGGCAGCAAAAGCTTCATTGATTTCCATTGAATCAATATCATCTATGGTTAAGCCAGCATTTTTTAAAGCTTTAGCTGTAGCTGGTATTGGACCTGATCCAAACATTCTCCAGTTAACTCCTGCAACGGCTCTACCTTCAATAGAAGCCCTAATTTTTAATCCATTATTTTTCGCATATTCTTCACTTGTTAGAAGCATCGCAGACGCACCAATTGAAAATGGACTACTTGTAGCGGCTGTAACAGTACCATCTTCTCTAAATGCTGGTTGTAAAGATTTAATTTTTTCAACATTAGGAGTTTTTGGTCCAGTATCTTTTTCAAACTTTGAACCATCTTCTAAATCAATTGTAATAATTTCATTATCAAATTTACCAGCTTCTCGAGCAGCTAATGCCTTCTCATGTGAATTGATAGCAAATTCTTCTTGTTCTTCTCTAGAAATACTCAATTCACTGGCAAGTAATTCAGCTCCTTCTCCCATTGATATATAGTAATCATCTTCAGCAAGTTTTACATTAAAATCAGGAGCAAAACCACCTTGAGGAATTGTAAACATATCTTCAACACCTCCAGCAATACCCACTTGAATATCACCAACTTCAATAGCACTGCTTATCAGATGTAATGAAGTCATTGCTGACCCACAATATCTGTTAATAACATTTGCAGCACAAGTATCAGGCAATCCAGCTAAAACTGCAGCACCTCTGGCAACCAACATACCAGTAGGTCCTTCAGGAAAAGCACATCCCATTGATACATCCTCAACAGCATTAATATCTAAATTTTCATTACGATTTAGCAATCCTTTAATAACCTGGGCAGCAATCTCATCTGGTCTAGTGCCAATTAATGCACTTCCTTTAGTTCCTATAGGTGATCTAACACCATCAACAATAACAGCTTTATTCATTTTTTCTATACTCCTTTAATAATTTTTAACAGGATAACCTCCTGCTTCTACAGTTTTTTCTCCAATAACCTTTTTTATTCCAATAATATTGGTATCTAAAGTTAATCTTTTGCCTAACTTGTCAAACTTATCTTTGATATCTTTTGGCATATTACTACTATCAAAAATACTATTAAATATTTTTCTAGCATATTCTACTACTTTTATACCTTCTTCAGCAACATACGCTTGTACACAAAGACCGGGTAATTCATCAGCTTTACAGTTATTTTGAAGCACTCTACTTAATGTACTGTCAGCTGCGTAAGAAAATATTAAAATATTAGCAAGATTTTCCATTAGAACTTGTTCAAGACCAATATCTTGACCATATTTATTAAGAGATTCATTCAATGCTATTGCATAGATAGCTTTTGATGCTTCAATGCATTCTGCTTCTGGTTTATAATCTCCAACATATCCACTGTCAACTCCATTAGAACAATAGTTATCTACTTGAGAAAGATATTCTCTTAAACCAAGCTCTCCAGTAAGTGTTTTTGTAATCATGTCCCTACCGCAAAGCATTCTATTGATTTCATTGGTTCCTTCCCAAATGCGATTAATACGTTGATCACGATAACCTTGTGCCATAGGATATTCTTCGATAAAACCATATCCACCAAAAACCTGTAAACAATGATCAACCACTATTTGACTTGTTTCACTACCATATATTTTAACCATAGAATTTTCAGCAATAAATCTTTCAGTCGTATCTCCTTGTTTAACATAATATTCAGAATCGCTTTCGTCTAATTCACCAATAGCATCCTGTTGTTGTCCAATAGTGTTATAACACATACTATCTAAGGTATATATTCTCATTACACAGTCGGCAAGTTTCTCTTTTATAGAACCAAAATTTGCAATGCTTTGTCCAAAAGCTTTTCGCTGTTTAGCATACTTTGCTGCTGCTTCAACTGCAATCATTTGACCGCCAATAGCAGATGCTCCCAGTTTAAATCTTCCAATATTTAATCCACAAAATGTTGGCCCTGAACCTTCACCGACCTCACCAAGTAGATTTTCAACAGGAACTTTACAATCTTTGAAATATAACGGTACTGTAGAAGATCCATGCATTCCCATCTTTTTTTCCTCTGCACCAATTTCAAATCCAGGAGTGTCCTTTTCAATAACAATAGATGAAAATTTTCCATCAATTTTTAATGCAACGGTAAATACGTCTGCCCATGCTCCATTAGTAATAAAAATTTTCTGACCATTCACTATATAATATTTACCATCATCAGATAATATCCCCGTAGTTTTTAAATTAGTAGCATCAGATCCAGCTCCAGGTTCAGTTAATGCAAATGCGGCAATTTTTTCTCCAGTACAAAGTCCAGGGAGCCACTTTTCTTTCTGAGTATCATTTCCATACCAAATAATTCCCAGACTTCCGATAGAAGTTTGAACGCTCCACACAGTGGCAAAAGATCCATTACCACCCTTAGCAATACCTTCAGCTAAAATACACATTCCTGTTTTACTCATAGCAGAACCGCCATATTTTTCAGGAACATCTACTCCCAATAATCCTAATTCACCCATTTTCTTTAAAAGTTTACGGACTAGTTCTTCATTTTTCTCTTCGAGCTTATCATGAGCTATTGGTAATAATTCATTTTCAGCAAAATCTGACATCAATTCATAAATAGCTTTTTCATCATCTGAAAATGATTCTTTACAAAAAATCTTATTCTCACCCACTCTTGTGGTTAAAAATCTACCGCCAGATTTAATCATATTAAGATTAGGCATTCCGCCGTTTGTTAATCCATTTGTTTTATCTTTTGGATTATCTGTGGTTTTATTATCACTTACTGTTGTTATATTTTTTTGTTCTGACATATTATTACTCCTTGTCTATTGTGTATGCATTCAAAATATAATCTGAAATTGTATTAATATAATTTGAGGCTTTTACAGATTTTGTATCATACAGAGTAAACCAGAAAATTCCTTCAATATTCAAAATCAATGATAGGGAAGCAATTTTTGGATTAATTTTTTTGAATTCTTTATTCTCAATACCTTTAATAATAATTACTTCAACTAACTTTTGGAAACGATTATAAACTTTTTGCATTGATTTTCTAAAATCTTCATCATGACGAGAAATAGACCAAAACGTTGATAAACATTCAAAAGGAGTTGGGTCTTTTTCTAGTTGTATCGCAAATGTTTGAAATAATTTTTTTAATGCACTTAATGAACTTTTTTGTTCATTAACTTCTTGACCAAGAATGGCTGTATACTTTTCTTCCCAATAGTCAATTACCGCTAAATACACTTCTTTTTTAGATTTGAAGTAGTGATAAATAGCTCCTTTGCTCATCTGAGATTCATTCACAATATCATCCATAGTACTACCAAAATAACCTTTGTTAGTCATTACAGTAAGAGCAGATTCCAAAATCTGTTCTTTTTTTTGATCTTGTATACTTTTCTCCATAAACCGACCAGTCGGTCTAAAAGTAAAAAAATCTACACTTTATTTCAACAATTCCTTTTTTTTGAAAAAAATTAAGTTGTAATATGTGTTTAGTCTATGAGGACAAAAAATAAGCTAAAAATTGTAGTTGCACCCTCATTGTTTGCAGCAGATTTTTCTAATCTAAAAAAAGCATTAGATTATTGTAATAATTCTAGTGCAACATGGCTCCATCTTGATATTATGGATCAACAATTTGTTCCAAACCTATCTTTTGGGCCTGATATTGTTAAGAGCATTAGAAAACATTCAAAATTATTCTTTGACATCCACTTGATGGTTAGCAATCCATTTGAAATGATTGATTCGTTTATTAATGCAGGCGCTGATGGTATATCATTCCATATTGAAGCATCAGAATCACGATTTACATTACCTCCAAGGATTCTAATAAACAAAATTAAACGTGCCAATCTACTATGTGGGATTGCTATTAAACCTAAAACTCCTTTTAAGATTATTAAAAAATATATGGACCTTATTGATTATGTAGTCGTAATGGCTGTAGAACCAGGGTTTACTGGACAAAAATTTATACCAGAATCATTAAATAAGATTCAAGAAATTCATCAATTTATTATAGAAAATAATTTACTAAATCAAGTATCTATACAGATAGATGGTGGAGTAAAATT
>DTWI01000174.1 GCA_012963075.1 Fidelibacterota bacterium | reverse complement strand
GGACGACCATTCTTGTCGTGGTAATATTTGCGAAGAGACTCAACAGGCAATGCTGGAAGTATCTCACTGCGAAATATTTCCGCCCATGAATTTTTAAGTTCTGAGAGGCGTTTTGGGCCTAAATATTCGAATGGATCGAAAATGTAGCCCTGTTTGTTGTCTTTTACGTGAAACATAATAAAACCTTCTTAGCTGATTGATAATACAGGAGTATTATGATATATTATGCTGAAATAGACAAGATAAATATTCATTATATTGCAAAATATCAGTAAGTTAAGTTAATACTCTTTTTACGAGACCATCATAATTGATTTACCTTTTCAAATATTGAATGTGATACTTTTACCCCGTTGATCTTTGAATTCTCTCTATTTTTTATCCTTCTATCTCCCGGTATTCTAATCCCTTCAAGTTTCATTAGTTTTGTAAAAAATAATTCAGAGTGCTCATGCCAGTTATTTTCATCACCGAAAAGATTCGGATTAATTGCTATGATTAATTCGCCACCGCGGGTTGGACCTCCGTCATTATTATCTTTCTCACCCCTCTCGAAGCTAAAACTTTCACCTATTAATCCTGCTGACAAAAGTTCTATCATCATAGCAATAGATGAGCCTTTATAACCCCCAAAAGTTAATTGACAGCCATCTAATACCTTTTTAGGATCTTTTGATGGGTTCCCATTTTTGTCAATTCCAACACCTTGTGGTAAATTAGATCCTTCCTGTGCTGCAATCATAATCTCACCTCTCGCCATAGCGGCTGATGCTTGATCAAAAACAACGGGGTTCCCTTTAATTCTCGGCCAGGAAAAAGCCATAGGATTAGTTCCAAAAAAAGGTTCTTTTGCACCTGATGGAGCTACTACAGGCTTTGCTACAGTAAAAGCAAATCCAACTAGACCCTTTAGTGCTAAATACTCAACTTCATGCCATAATGCAGAAAAATGATGGATATCAACTATTACTGCTGCTGCCAATCCATTTTTCTTAGCACATTCAATCAAAGGCTTATAGGAAACATTAAGTGCGAGTGGAGCAAAGCCCCTATCTCCTTCGATTCTATTTACTACTGGCGCTATTTGGACAACTTTAGGATTTGATTCCCCATTTACTTTCCCACTTTTAAGTGAGGAAATAAAACCCGGAAGTCGGAACAAGCCATGTGCTGGACATCCGTCCATTTCAGCAGCTGTTATTGTTTTTGCTATTTCAAATGCATTTCTGAAATCACAACCGTGTTTTAGTAACTTTTCATTAGCTATTGACAAAATATTTTCTTCTTTAAGTACTATAAAATTTTCTTTTTTCATATTATACTCAACTCTTAATTAAACAAAATATTAACCTCAACTAAATATTGTTATGGTACTTACATCTGAGCAATTAGTCTCATATAAAAATAAAGGATTTGCAGGACCAAATCCAATATTAAATAAAAAACAATTAAAAAAATTAAAATTTGAAATTAAAAATATTATTAACAAGTTACCTCCCAATGTTCGCCCAGAAAATTTACCTTCTCCTAACGAATATAATAATTTTATATTAGATTTGTTGTTAACTAAGCCTTTTTTGGATGTTGCTGAGCAAATTCTCGGGCCTGACATTTCTTTATTCGCTGTTTATGCGATCTGTAAACCTCCATTTGATGGCCGACATGTTAAGTGGCATCAAGATGCAGCTTACTGGCCAATTAAACCAATGGAAACTTTTACACTTTGGTTAGCGGTGGATGATTCTAATAGTAAGAATGGCTGTATGCAAGTATTACCCAGTTCTCATAAGTCAAAAAAAATTATTACTCATTCAACTAATTACAATGACAAATCAGTTCTTCCTCAATCTATCTCACGTCTTGATATAAACGATGCAGTAGATGTTGAAGTTCCTGCAGGAAATTACAGTGTTCATGATCCATTTTTGCTCCATGGTTCAAAAACAAATAAAACTTCAAAATGGCGTTGCGGAGTTACAGTTAAATATATACCAAGTCATGTCAAATTAGATAGAAATTATATAGGGCCGAGTGGTTTCAATTGGAACAGCCACAAATTATTTCACGCTCGAGGTAAAAGGGGTAATCACAAATATGCGAACTAGTTATAATTTAAAATATTTTAAATAACAATTTGCAAAATATAAGAAGGTCCTTTTTTAGTAACAAAAACATCAGTTTCACTTACAAATCATGGACATTAGATCCTTCCTGATGGGTATCAGTATTGCGTTCATGTGGGCAAGCGCTTTTACTGCAGCCAGAATATTAATGATTAATGCACCACCTTTTTTAGTTTTATCATCGAGATTTTTTATCTCTGGACTATTGGCCATTACAATTGCCCGTTGTTTTGGCCAAAAGATTGATTTTAGTCGGCGTGAGTGGTATACCATTTTAAGTATTGGATTGTGCCAAAATACAGTTTGTACAGCCCTCAATTTTACTGCAATGCAATGGGTTACAGCTAGCATCGCAGCCATTATCGCTAGTATGCTACCTATCATCATAGCAATGTTTGCCTGGATCTTCCAAGGTGAGGAAATTGGAGTAATTGGAAAGCTTGGGCTTTTTACAGCTATAGCCGGGGTTTTCCTCATTGTGTATGATAAGACTGCGGATGAGACAAAGATTTTAGGATTAGTACTTTGTATTGTTGCTGTCCTGGGATTTGCTGGTGCAGCTCTAATTGTTGGTAATTCATTAAAAAATAACAAGAATCTATTTATGATTGTTGGTCTTCAGATGATTGTTGGTAGCGTAACCTTACTACCACTATCCATTCTCTTTGAGACATGGACTATAAAATTTTCTTCTATTTTCATAATATCTTTTGCATATTTAATTCTAATACCCGGATTGATTGGAACGCTGGTCTGGTTCTCACTTTTAATAAGAATTGGAGGAACAAAGGCTTCTGCTTTCCACTTTCTAAACCCTTTTTTCGGTGTAGCTATAGCTTCAGTTATCTTATCCGAACCATTAACATCTAGGGATTGGATCGGCGTAGCAATTATTTCGGTAGGGATTCTAGCAGTTCAACATAGCAAAAGAATTGTCTGAAATAGGGATAATTTGTCTGATATAAACTATCACAACAGAAAGTGCTTTCCAACGTTACATACTTGTTACAGAAGATGAAATGGGTGGGAT
>DTWI01000173.1 GCA_012963075.1 Fidelibacterota bacterium | reverse complement strand
GATATATAATACATCAGATGATATAATCTCCGACAGCGGAACAGCTGAGGATGTCCTGAATAAAGTGCCAATGGTTACGGTGGATCAGGATGGAATTGTGGCATTGCGAGGAAATCCCAATGTAAAAATTTTGGTGAACGGACGTCCAAACCGAACGGGAGCCGGCAGTAAAGACGTGAACAATATTCCGGCTTCTCTTATTGATAAAGTGGAAGTCATTACATCCCCTTCAGCTAAATATGACCCCGATGGAATGGCAGGCATTATCAACATCGTTCTAAAAAAAGGGAAATATGAAGGACTGAACGGAAGTGTTAAAATAAATGGAAAACATAATTCCAATGGAAGTATCAGTGATATGAACGGATTTACCACTTACGGGAATTACAAAGGTGAAAGATGGAATATTTATTCTTCCTATAACTTAAATAATAGACTGCGAAATATGAATGGTCATCGTATGGTTGATACGCATTATCATTCTACAGAGATTCTTCCGGATACGGTTGAATCTGTTTATTTTAATTTTCTCAATAATTCAAATCGCAAAGGACATTCATTAAAATTTGGTGCGGATTATTCCGTAAATGAACACCTTATTTTAAACGGCGAATTTAATTATAACATTCATCTTCGCAGCGGTTTTAACCAACAAAATAATATTATACCGTTTTCCCCACCCAGGATTACAGACGAAATTGATTTTGATGATAACTATGATATGGAAGGGTTATTTGAAATAAATCGAACATTTGAAAATCCTGACAGGGAATTCAATTTGTCTGCGTCTTATAATCACAAAACAGACAATGAATTTGAAATACTATCAGATATTGTGATTGATTCTACCGTTTTATTAGAAGATTTTAAAGGGTGGAATTTTGATATGAATTACAAGCATCCATTTAACGAAAATTCAAAAATGGAAATCGGTTATGATGGCAGAATCAATGACAATGAAGAGGAAATGACCTTTCAAATTACCAAAAACGGACCGCCATTTTTCGGAGTGAACACCTTTGGTTACAATCGCAGTATTCATAGTTTTTTCCTTGAGTATGACCGCAAACTAAACGATAAATTCAGCATCAAACCCAGTATCCGCTACGAATATGTCAGTAAAGATATTTCCTTTAAATCTGTTGTAAGTGATACAACACCTAACTCCACAATTTATGCGCAGATTTTAAATATGCTAAGCGACTCCGTTTACATTGAAGACTATTCAACTCTTTATCCCGATTTGCACTTTACCTACAATATAACGGATAAAAAAAACATTCAATTTGGTATCAGTAAGAGGGTAAATCGCCCTGGTGAAGGAGGGCATGGTCCTGGGACTAGACAAATCCGTCCATTTCCACGGGATGTCTATTCAGAAAATTTTATTTTTATGGGAAATCCATTTTTAAAACCGGAATATTCCACACAGTATGATATTTCTTATAAAAGCCCAATACCTATGGGATTTGCTTATGTAAACCTCTATTTTCACCAACTT
>DTWI01000172.1 GCA_012963075.1 Fidelibacterota bacterium | reverse complement strand
GAAGGTATAGATGTTACTTTGGAATTATATCCTTACCCTACAGGAAGTACATATCCATTAAGTTTTTTACCTACTTTTGCGCATGAAGGTGGGCCGGACGAGATTATAAAAAAGTTAAATGACCCAAATGAATTTGAAAAAATAGTTAGTACTATGATAGAAGAATTATCCCCTTATAGAAGAGAAGCTTTTAAGGATGCAGTGTTTTCTTATTCTCCTAATAATCCTGAATTAGAAGGTATGAGTCTTTCAGATTTAGCAAAAATGAATAATCAATCACCAGAAGTAACATTATGTGAACTTTTAAGGGATAACAAATTACAACTTGGTTATAGAGGCGCACCCCCAATAAATGTCAGGGTATGGAGTCAATTGAATGAAGATGCTATAAATTTATTAAAACGAGATGATTATATGGTAGGTAGTGATGCAATACCGATGGGTAAATATTGCCACCCTAGAGCTTATGGATGTTTTCCTAGATTTCTAGGAAGATTAAGAAGATCTTTTTGGGAAAATGGACTTGAAGAAATGATTCAAAGAATGACGCAAAATCCAGCTGAAAGATTTGGGTTATCAGGTAGAGGAGTACTTAAAAAAGGAAATTTTGCTGATGTTGTTATTTTTGATGCCGATAATATTAACGATTTGGCAACTTATGATGATCCTATTCAGTATCCAGTAGGTATTGAAAATGTTTTGGTAAATGGGGAATTAGTTGTACATAATAATAAAGCTACAGGTCTTACACCAGGAAGAGCGATTCCTTAAAGGTTACTTTTTATTTCAGTAGAAATATCTCTTACTAATCCAACTAATTTGTTAAGATCATTTTCCGTTGTTTTGGTATTTAGAGCTCCTGCATTTTTAGTTTGCATAAGAACTCCGTTGTTCAAAAGTCCCATAAATAAAACTTTTGTTAACATATTGTTATTGTTAATAAAAGATCTGTAATCTTTAATTTTATTGCTATTAAAATTTATTCCAAAAAGAGAGCCAATTCCCGTGATTTGGCTATCTATTTCTAGTTCATCAAAAATAGAGTTTAATTTTATTCTGAGAGAGTCACCCATAGAATTCATATTTGTATATTTATCTTTTGTTAATGTAGACATAACTGCAGCGCCAGCTTCCATAGTTAAAGGGTTACCATTGAATGTTCCTGCATGAGATAATTTGTAATTATTACTTGAAGGATTTAATGTATCCATTATTTCTTCTTTACCACCAAAAGCACCTACTGGCAATCCTCCACCTATGATTTTTCCTAATGAAGTTAAATCAGGTGTTATACCAAAAATTTCCTGAGCACCGCCGGGAGCGAGTCTATAACTTTGAATTTCATCATAGATTAAAACAATATCTAATTCATTTGTAATATCTCTTGTAAATTGAAGAAAATTTTGCTTTAGAGGCAAATATCCTAATCCGGATATAACAGGTTCCATTATCAGACATGCTAAATCTTCTCTGTGAGCATTAATAAGTTCCTTGCTTTTTTCAATATCATTAAATGGAAGGACTATTACATCATTAAGTAAACTTTTAGGTTGTCCAGGGTATTGCAAGATACCTGGGTGAGTAGATTCTTTTAAATCTTCTGCTTTAGGGGATACGCTAATAGATACATGATCATGTGTACCATGGTAACCACCTTCAAATTTTGCTATTTTATGTTTTTGTGTATACGCTCTTGCTGCCATGATGGCCATCATGGTTGCTTCTGTACCTGAGTTAGTAAATCTTAATGTTTCCATTGAACGAGTTCTATCTATAATTAGTTTTGCCAATTTTGCTTGTCCATCAGTTGGGGCGCTATATGCAGTACCTTTTTGTATTTGAGTATTTAAAACATTTTTTACCTCCTCAGATGAATGTCCAAGAATAAGGCTGGTAGCATTTATCATAAAATCTAGATAATTATTTCCGTCAATATCTGTCATAATTGAGCCATGTGCGTTATCTGCATAGAATGGATATGGCTCCATCCATTGAGTTGTTCTAGTGCTTCCTCCGGGCATGTATTTCTCAGATATTTTTTGCATTTCATATGATTTTTTAGTTTTAGAAATATATTGATTTTTTTGTTTTTCAAGTAACTGATTTAATTTCTGATTCATTTTT
>DTWI01000171.1 GCA_012963075.1 Fidelibacterota bacterium | reverse complement strand
GGAGACGAATAAATTAAATCATAAATACCATATTCTTTTTCTCTTATAAAAGAATTTTCAATCAACTTAATGGAGACTAAAGATACGATAATCCAGAAAAATGCAGACAAAATAGTAACATCATGTAATTTTGATGGTGGAAGAGCAAAAAACATAATTGCCAAACATGAAAAAGAAAAGAAGGTCATATAAAACAAATTATTAGATGATTTTCTCTCAAAGAAAAATTCATTTTTAATTAGATTAATCATCATAATAAATTTTTCCATCTTTTATACTCATTGATTTGTCACATATATCAGAGATACTTGAAAAATTATGAGTTGAAAACAAGATAGTTTTATTCTGAGTTTTTAGGTTTAAAAAAATCGTTTGAAAAACAGAGACACCTTTATCATCTAAGTTAGAAAATGGTTCATCAATGAATAAATATTTCCAATCAAGGTTTAATGCAATTAATAACTTGTTACGTTGAAGATTCCCTGCTGAAAAATATTTCAAAGGAACTGATTGCATATTCTCTAATCCTAAAATTGTAATAAATTTATCATACTTATTTAAATTAATTTTTTGATTATAAATAGATAAAATACACTTGAGATTTTCTTTGATACTTAAATCTCCAAATATATTTGGTTTATCATTAATAAAAATAAACTGATTATTGTTATAATTAATCTCACCATTATCAATATTGACGATATTAGCTAAGCACTTCAACATAGTCGTCTTTCCAGATCCATTTTCACCTAATAGTGCAATAATCTCTCCCTCTTTAAATTTGCAGGAAACATTATCAATAACACAGAGACTTGAAAAAGATTTGCTAAGATTTTTTACTTCTAACATTATTTCATTTTTTTTAATAGTGGATAGAAAACATACAAAACAATTATTAAACAAAATGAGAAAATAAAAATTTGGTTAAATAGTTCCATAATTTCTCCTTGAAGATGGCCAGAATGCAAATAAAGCTCCAAATACTATCACGATACCTCCAATCCACACCCAATTAACAAGAGGATTAATCATAATTTTAAAATATGCTTCTTTTTTTTGAGCATCATATGATGAAAATATAGAATAAATATCTTTACTCATTGTACGATAAATATCTAGTTCACTATGAGGTTGACGTTTTTCAGGATCTGGATTCCGATGAAAATAAATTCTTTTTTCAGGATACAAAGTTGTTATGTAAGCATTACTATTATTAGCATCAAGTACATCCATATCGCTAATAAATGCATAATGGTTATCTCTTTCTTCGCTTGTAACATTATTTAGTCTAAATACATGATTTGCAAAATAAATTGTTTCACCTGGGCTCAATACAAATTCTTTTTCTACTTCGAATGCTCTTCCAACAAATCCAACAAACAACAATGTTATACCAATGTGAACTATGTACCCTCCATTCTTATGACGATTTTTGGACAAAAGTTGTAGAAGTGCTTTAGGAAGTGAGTTATTGTTACTATATGAACTTTTAAATGATTTTTTCAGTTCTCCCATAATTGATGTTAATGTAAATACGATTCCCATAGATGTGATAAACGGATAAATCTTAAATTCATCGGTGAAAATCATATAAAATAATCCTGAAATAAAACTAAAAATCATTGGAATACTCAAATTCGAAATTAATGTAGAACTAGATGTATTCTTCCAAGATAATAGAGGTCCAATTCCCATTAAAAATAAAAGCACAATCCCAATAGGTACATTTAATTGATTAAAATAGCTTGCACCTATATGAATTTTATTTCCATCCCAAGCCTCTGATATAATGGGAAACAAGGTACCCCATAAGATAATAAAACACATAATTAATAAAATTAGATTATTATATAAGAACCCTCCTTCTCTTGATGTAAAAGATTCAATTTTATCTCTTGATCTTAATAGATGATATCGTTTGAAAAACCAAAAACCTGTTAACAATATTAATGATAATAGAAAAGTAAAAAACAAAGGACCCAGTGATTCAGCAGTAAAAGAATGGACTGATGAGATAATTCCACTTCTAGTAATAAATGTTCCAAGAATCACAAACAAATATGTTGAAGACGCTAAAAGAACATTCCATGTTTTTAACATACCTCTTTTTTCTTGTATAATTGATGAATGAATAAATGCAGTTAGCATAAGCCAAGGCATTAAAGAAGAATTTTCTACAGGATCCCAGGCCCAATATCCACCCCATCCAAGCTCATTATATGCCCAATAACCACCTAAGATAATTCCCGCTGACAAAAATGTCCAAATAATAAGTGCCCACAACCTTATAGAACTAATCCATTTATGATTTATTTCATTTGCAATCAGAGCAGATAATGTCATCACAAAAATAATGCTAGTACCAACAAAACCTAGATAAAGAATGGGTGGATGTATCGCCATTGTTACATTTTGTAACAAAGGATTAAGACCATTTCCATTTTGAACAATAATATCCGAGGAAACTAGTTCAAAAGGATTCGCTATAAAATTTGATAAAGTGAGAAAAAACCCAAAAATAAAAGCAAAAATTAAATACGAATGATATCTTAGTTCTTTGATTTTCCTCAAGGTAGATAAGATATAGATTAATGAATATATTGACATAATGAATGACCAGAAAAGTAGTGAACCTGCCTGACCAGCCCATAAAGATGTAACTTTAAAAAACATAGGAGTTTCATAGCTTGTATATTGTGCTACATATTGTAAATTAAAATTACTAATCAATAATTCATTCAAAAGACAAATCGTAGATAAAATTATAGACAAGCATGTAGCAATAATAGCACGTTCAGATAAATCAATAAAAATCTTATTCTTAGTAAAACGATAATAAAATAGAAAGAAAAAAGTAGATAAGATTAAGCCACTTGCAATATTTAAAGCTAAACTTCCAATTTGAGATATCATTATATAGTATTTATATTTTTTAGATCACCTTCATATTTAGAAGCACATTTTGTTTGAAGTTCAGTTGCCACAATTAAATTATTATCAAATGTTCCGGCGACTATAACTTCAGCATCGTCTTTAAATAGGTCTGGTCTTGTTCCATTATAATATACCTTCAGACTATCTTGCCCTTGATATACATAAAACCATACTTCTAATCTATTAGATTCGCTAATATTAATTGAATTTGGTTTGATAAGGCCTCCTACTTTAACATTGGGAAGTGATTGATCTTCTAGAATAAGTTCTTTAATTGTATAATAACGAGTAGTAATATTTTTGTCTTCTTTAATATTTGTAAGATATATAGTCCACAAAACAGCTAAAGCAAAAACCAATATTAATGATGTATAAATTTTATTCATTTTTTAAATACCAAATGATTCTTCCCATTCTCCATAAACATTTTTCATTACTTCAACAATTTCTCCAATTGTTGCTCCCTCTTCAGCAACTAAAACCAAATAAGGAACTAAATTTAAATTATTTTCACAAGCATTTCTCAATTTTTTCATTTTTATATTTAAGTTTTTTGCATTGCGATTCTTTTTTAGTATTTCAATTTTCTTTTCTTGGATTTTTTGAGCCTTTTTAGAAATCTTTAGAATTTCAATATCAAGTTTTTCATCTTTTTCAATAAAATCATTTATTCCAACAATAATTCTATCTTTTGTATCAATCGATTCTTGATATATTGAAGCAGAATCAGCAATTTCTTTTTGGAAATATCCTTCTTCGATAGCATTAATTGTTCCACCTAATCTTTTAATAATTTCAAAATATTTATTTGCTTCTTTTTCAATTCGATTTGTTATATCCTCAATATACCATGAACCTCCTAAAGGATCGGCTACGCTTGCAACTCCTGTTTCATATGCAAGAACCTGTTGAGTTCTTAATGCAATTTTAACCGCTTTTTCAGAAGGAAGAGCCAATGTTTCATCTAAAGAATTTGTATGTAACGAATTTGTACCACCTAATACGGCAGCCATTGCTTCATATGCGGTTCTTACAATATTATTTTCAGGCTGTTGTGCTGTTAAAGAACAACCTGCTGTTTGAGTATGAAACTTTAATTTTAATGAATTTTCGTTTCTTGCTTTATATTGATTCTTAAGCTTATTCGCCCACATTCTTCTAGCAGCTCTATATTTTCCAATCTCTTCAAAAAAATCAATATGGGAATTAAAAAAGAAAGATAATCGATGTGCAAAATCATCAATTTTTAAACCTCTTTTTAAGCATTCATCTATATAAGTAAATCCATTATTTAGAGTAAATGCCAATTCTTGTGCAGCAGTTGAACCAGCCTCTCTAATATGATAACCACTAATTGACACAGGATTATATAAAGGCATATTTTTAGAACAAAATTCAATTACATCTACCACCAATTTTACTGAAGGAGATGGAGGGAAAATCCATTCTTTTTGAGCCATATATTCTTTTAAGGCATCATTCTGTAAAGTTCCTCTTAATTTGCTAATATCTATTTTATTTTTCTTTGCCAATGCAACATAGAAAGCAAATAAAATGATTGCAGGACCATTAATTGTCTGTGATATAGAAATTTTTTCTAAATCAATACCTTTAAATAATGTTTCCATATCTTCGAGAGAAGAAACATTAACACCACAAACACCAACTTCACCTACTGACAATTCATGATCAGGATCATATCCCATTAATGTTGGCATATCATATGCAACAGAAAGACCAGTTTGTCCATTTTTCAACAAATACTTATATCTTTTATTGGTCTCTTCAGGTGTACTAAATCCAGAAAATTGTCTCATTGTCCATAATTTCCCTCTATACATATTACTATGAATTCCACGAGTATATGGAAATTCTCCAGGATTAATGTCATCATCTTGAGAGCTATAATATTCCTTTAGTTTATTACCGCTAATAGTATCAAAATTATATTTTCTTGTATTTTTTTTTCTATTCATGACTAATTATTTATAAAACTCAAAATTTTTTCGGTTAAAGATTCAGAATCTAAACCAACTTCTTCAAGTAAAACTTTTCTTGGACCATGATCAACAAAATTATTAGGTAGACCAATATTTAATAGATCATTTTTGGCTTTTTTATCAGATAACCAGGCAGCAATTCCTTCTCCAAAACCACCATTTACTACTCCTTCTTCAAGAGTAATAATCTTAGAAAAATTTCTAAGAGAATTATTTAAATAATGCTCATCCATAGGTTTTATAAACCTGCAATTTACAACTTCACAACTCATATTATTATTTTCTAATTTCTTTGCAATATCAGTAGCTTTGTTAACCATAGATCCAACAGCTAAAATTACTACATTATTTCCATGATTCAATACTTCCCAGCTACCAATTTTAATAACTTTTCCAGAAATTCCTTCATTAAATATAATGGAGGAATCTTTTGGATACCTTATACTAAATGGACCAGTTTTATTATCAATGGCGGTGTGTAATAAATCTCTTAATTCATTTCCATCTTTAGGAGCAGTAACGGTCATTCCTTGAATACAGCGCATATATGATATATCCAATGCTCCATGATGCGTAGCACCATCTTCTCCCGCTAAACCAGATCGATCTAAACAAAAAATTACTGGTAATTTCTGGATTGCTATATCATGTATAACTTGGTCATAAGCACGCTGAAGAAAAGTTGAATATATTGCAACAATAGGTATTTTTTTACCTGTTGAAAGACCGGCAGCAAATGTAGTCCCATGGGCTTCTGCAATACCAACATCAAAGAATCTATCTGGAAATTTTTTTGAAAAATCTACCAAACCAGTTCCTTCCTTCATGGCAGCAGTAATACAGACTATATTTTCATTTTCTTCTGCAAGGTCACAACACAAAGATCCAAAAACATTTTGAAAGATTGGTGGTGAGCTTGTTATCGATTTATCTTTATTTCCATTTTGTCCTTTTATTCCATGATATTTAACTGGATCATTTTCTGCAATATCTAATCCTTTCCCCTTCTTTGTAATAATATGTAAAACAATAGGACCAGGTAAATCTTTAATATTTTCTAATGTATTGATCAGTGTATTGATATTATGTCCATCAATGGGACCAAAATATCTAAAACCCAGATCTTCAAAAATTGTAATAGGAAATATGAAGTTCTTAATGCTTAATTCAACTCTTCTTACAAATGTGCCAATAAAATTTAATTGTTTTGGGAGACTACCTAAAATTTTTCCAACTTTGTTTCTTACATAATTATAAACTCTATTTGTAGAAATCTTTCTAAGGTAATTCCTTATAGCTCCTACATTAGGACTAATTGACATTTCATTGTCATTCAAAATAACTAATAATTGTTTCTTTAAACTTCCAGCATTATTAATTGCTTCATATGACAAACCTCCTGTTAATGCGCCATCACCAATAATGCTAATAACTTTAAAATTTTGGTTATTTAAATCTCGTGCAGATGCGATTCCTAATGCAGCAGAAATTGATGTTGAAGCATGTCCTGCACCAAAAACATCGTATTCACTTTCACTTTGCTTCAAAAATGGATTTAAGCCTTTATATTTTCTAATAGTCTTGAGAGATTCGAATCTTCCTGTAAGTACTTTGTGGGCATATGCTTGATGTCCAGTATCCCAAACAATTTTATCATCAGGTGCGTTGTAAATATAATGAAGTACCGTAGTAAGTTCAATAACCCCCAACGTTGATGCTAAATGTCCACCAATTTCGCTTACAGTTGAAATAATATATTCTCTTAATTCACTAGAAATAGCTTCTAATTCCTTTTTTGAGTAATTCTTTAAATCTTTTGGAGATTTAATATAGGGTAAATATTTTAAACCCATTTATTCACCTCCAAAACATAATTGATGTATAAGCACTTCATTTTGTAGTTCAGGATGAAATGTTGTAGCAAAATGCATTCCTTGTTTAACTGCAACAGGAATATCGTCATGATTACAAATTACTTGGACATTTTTTCCCACTTTGGAAATTTTAGGAGCTCTAATAAAAGATGCCATAAAAGAAGTATTTTTTGAATTGTAATCTAAGTCTAACCTTGTATCAAAAGAATGAACTTGTCTTCCATAAGCATTTCTTTCTGATTCAATATCAATAATACCAAAATTGATAACTTTATCATCAAAACTATTTTTTGACATTAAGATTAGTCCAGCACATGTCCCAAGAATAGGATGTTCCTTTGAAAATGATTTAATAGACTTTGCAAACCTATTTTCTCTGGCAATTAGTTTAGTCATTGTTGTTGATTCTCCACCGGGAATAATTAAACCATCAATATCATCTAAATCTTTGGAAGATTTGACCAATTTTGAATCATAACCAAGTTTATTTAAGATTTGGATATGAGAGGAAAAATTTCCTTGAATAGCAAGGACTCCAATCATTTTTAATCTCCTCTTTTTTGCAACAATTGGTCTTCAGGAATCTCTGAAATTTCTAAGCCCTTCATTGCATCTTTTAATTTATAAGATGCATTTAAAATCTCTTTGGCATTATCAAAATGAGTAACTGCTTCAACAATAGCATATGCTCTTTCTTTTGGATCATCACTTTTGAAAATTCCTGATCCGACGAAAACTGATTCAGCGCCTAATTGCATCATCAATGAAGTATCAGCAGGCGTTGCTATTCCTCCTGCTGCAAAATTAGGAACTGGTAATTTTCCGTTTTCAGAAACAAATTTAATTAAGTCTAGTGGAACTTTCATTTCTTTTGATTTATTTTCTAATTCTTTCTTATTACAATTTTTAAGTTGTTGAATTTCAGAAACAATCATTTTCATATGTCTAACCGCTTCAACAATATTTCCACTTCCAGCTTCTCCCTTTGTTCTAATTAAAGCAGCGCCTTCATTAATTCTTCGCAAGGCTTCACCAAGACTTCT
>DTWI01000170.1 GCA_012963075.1 Fidelibacterota bacterium | reverse complement strand
TCAAGTTCCTTAAAAATTGATTCTAGTTTTGTTTTGTCTATTTCTTTTTTTTCAAAATCAGAAATAGACGCATCAACTTTCACATCTGTTAAGATGGTAACAAGCTTCTTGCTAAGGAACGCACTTTCTTTACTATTTAATAATTTTTCTTTCAATTTTTCATTTTCAATCTGGTCAATATTTTCATAGATATTTTCCATTGAACCAAATTTTTGAATCAGTTTTTTTGCGGTGACAGGACCAACGCCTTCCACTCCAGGAACATTATCAGAGCTATCACCCATTAGCCCAAGTAAATCAATAATATGTTCTGGACCAACTCCCCATTTTTCCAATACTTTTTGTGCATTAAAAATTTCTTTTTCTCTTCTTCTAGCTTGGGGGGCATATAGCAGAGTTTTATCATTAATCAATTGCATAAAATCTTTATCTCCACTTACAATATTGCATTGCAAATCATCTTTTTCACACATTTTAGCAATCGTTCCAATGACATCATCTGCTTCCACTCCTTCGATTCGCAGCACTGGAATGTTCATCCCATCCAAGAGTTCCCATAAATACGGAAGTTGGGTTTGGATTTCATCTGGCATAGCAGATCGATTGGCTTTATAGTCTGTATATAGTTCATGTCGGAAATTCTTTCCTTTTGGATCAAATGCAGCAACAATATAATCTGGATTTTCTTCTTCTAACAATTGAAATACCTGATTTGCGAACCCAAATACAGCACTTGTTGGCATCCCTGCAGTAGTCGTTAACGGATTGCGAATTAAAGCATAATGTGCTCTGTACAAAGTCGCATATCCGTCAATAATAAATAGTCTCTTTTTGTTGTTTGTTGAAGGACTCATAATCTAGTTGGATAACGCCGCTAATTTATAAAAATAGTAGCTTAGAAACTATAGGTTAATGAAGCGCCAAACTCTGTTGGAGGACCATATGATTTATAGAGTTTTTCTTCATATGTTGGTGGTTCTAATACAAAAATAAATCCACGAGTTGGATAAACTTTGTCAAAAATATTCTTAACATATATTCCTACAGTTGTTCTTTCATTAAATGATTTTGAACAATATAGATTAACCAAATGATAAGGATCAGATTTAAGTTCATCATGATTTATATCAAAGATAAATTTATCTTTTCCAACTAGTTCTAAAGTAAGATTAGCTGAAGAATCTATAGCATAATCTAATGCCATACTATAATTCCAGTTTGGTGCATGAGCTCTTTCACCATGTTGATCATTCTCATAATCTTCATGATTACCTAAATGGATTTCTGAACTTAATAATCCTAGAGAACTACGTAATGATAATCTATCATTTAGTTTAAAAAACCCTGAAGATTCTAAACCATATATGTATCCTTCATCTATATTGGTCTTAAAAAATGCAAATGTATTTGGATTATTAGGATCAACTTGTTCGCTTACTTCAAGAATGTGATTATCATGTTTTACATAGAAAAATGAAATATCTAATTTACTTCTATCTGTAATCCATTTTAGTCCAGTAGTTATGTCAGCATAGTTTTCTTCTTTATACTCTCGATTGGTTTCTTCAAGATATGGATTTTGATTAATGCCTCCAGGATGATATCCAGATGCATAATATGCAAACCAATGCAGATTCTCTCCAAAATGTTGTTGATAAGACAATTTGTAGGATGGTTGATTTTCTGCATTATATGTATATTTTTGTGCAATATCGTTGAGATCACTGTACTTTACTTCCCTGTTTTCAGATCTTAAAGAGAATGCTAAAGTAGAATAATTATTGATAGAGTAAGCAACCTTACCATATACAGATAATACATTGATGTTATATTCGGCTTCAAGCGCAGTAGCTAACCCTTGATATAACCACCCTGATGCATCTATTTTCTCTTCATATGTCGATGAGAAGACTCCTCCTACCAACGAAAATATATCACTGAAACTTTCTGAACTATTAACTCTTAAATCACTTGAATAAAAAGAAATATCTCTTGTAAATGCATCAAAGAAATCATAACTATATCCTTCAATGGATGTATCCCAATTATAAGGATTACTTGCCCAGAAAGCGTTATTTCCCCAATCTCCATCATAGCTATGCAAAGTTTCATGGTTTGATAAACCAACATTCCAACTCACATTATATTTATTTAATTCAAAAAAATTATCAACAACAAGTAGTTGAGATTTTTGAGAATCTTTTCCAGGGTTATCTGTATAGGTTTTATTCTCAGTATTATTATCGGGAGCCCATGCGTCATATCCGTTATCAAAATCTGATACAACAAAAGTACTCTTTAAAGTATGGGATGGACTTATGTTGTATAATAGTTTAAAACGAATTGAAGTCTCATCCTTATTGTTTGTAAATTTATCTTCATATATTTTGGATTTGTATTGATTTTCCTTAAATCCATCCGATGTATTTTTATGAACAGCAACTCTAAGAGCTATTTTCTTCGACAAAGGGAAATTATATACACGACCAAGTGTTAGTGAATTATGATTTCCATACTGAATAAATCTGATACCTTCTTCTTCAAAAGAAGGATCTTTTGTTTTAAAGTTGATTAGTCCTGAAGAAGCATTTGCACCGAATAAACTGGTTTGAACCCCTGCAAGAACTTCAACTTGTTCTATGTCAAATAAAGGAATAATCATTCCCAATTCAGATAAATCCATACCATCCAAAACAATTCCAACATAAGTACTTGGTGGACCTTGATCAGCATAACGACTCAAACTCCCTTCTCCTCGCATCTGAAAATAACGTGGCCTTGAACTGCCTCCCACATAACTTAGATTTGGAACAAGGCCAATTAGATCTTCAAAATGCTGTCCCTGCCTTGCTCGTAATTCATTATTAAAAACGGTAATTGAAGATGCCAAGTCTCCTTCATTAACTTTCTGTAATGATGAATAAACTCTAACTTCTTTTAGTGCAACAGACGTTTTTTCAAGTTCAAAACGTAATGGATTCATAACACCTTCCGATAATTCTGTTGTGAATGAAAAAAAAGTATATCCAATTACTGAAACTTCAATGGTTGCTTGTCCACTAGATAATTCAAATATTTCAAATTCACCAGACATATCAGTAGCTGCTCCTAAATTTGTTCCAAGAACAACTACATTTGCATCCGCTAATGGTAAATTAGTTTCCTTATCAACAACTATGCCTGAGATTGTAACAGATTGCGAAAATAAAAAACCAAAAAATAATGAATAGATTATGTTTTTAATAATATTCCTTCAACAGCATTATCTGTCTAGTTGTGTGGGTCTAATCTCAGCAGATTGCACCCCAAATTATTTTTAATCCGTTTACAAATTAAAAACCTGTAAGTTAATATTATGAAAAATGAGATAACTCTCAAAGCCATATTTTTAGGTATCATCCTTTCTATCGTTCTTTCCGCTGCAATGGCATATTTAGGACTATATGCAGGTATGACTATCTCTGCATCTATTCCAGCAGCAATTGTATCGATGGGAATTTTACGATTATTCCGAAATTCAAATATTTTAGAAAATAATATTGTACAAACCGCAGCGTCTGCTGGTGAATCTTTAGCCGCTGGAGTTATTTTTACACTTCCTGCTTTACTCCTTATTGGATATTGGGAAAATGTAGATTATTGGGAAGTAACCAAAATCGCGATGGTAGGTGGTTTGCTTGGAGTACTATTTACTGTTCCGTTAAGACGTGCATTGATTTTAAAAGCACAATTGAAATTTCCTGAAGGAGTTGCAACAGCTGCTGTATTAAAAACAGGACATGAATCCGATGTAGAAAAATCAAGTAAAAGCTTGAAAATAATTGGATTATCTGCACTAATTGGAGGTATAGTTAAGTTTGGAGACCTTGCTTTAAGCGTTTGGTCCAGTGCAATCGGTGGAGCAGTTGCAATAAAAGGTGCAATTTTTGGAATGGGTTCCACACTATCTCCTTCTCTTATTAGTGTTGGTTACATTGTAGGAAGAAATATTGGTATTTTAGCCTTCTCTGGCGGATTAATTTCTTGGGTAGTAGCTATTCCAATTTATTCATATCTGAATGGATACGAAGGATCAGTATGGGATGCTGCTGGTATTATTTGGAATACAAAAATTCGTTATCTAGGAGTAGGTGCAATGGTAGTTGGAGGGATTTGGTCTGTTATTCAACTTGCTAAACCACTTGTTGAAAGTATCCAGTTAAGTCTAAAGACTTTAAAAAAAGATTCAGATAGCATTCCGCTTGAAGAAAGAGATTTACCAATCAATTATGTCTTTATTGGTATACTTGTCTTGTTAATTCCTATCTCGTTTACATATTTTAATATTATCCAATCTTGGGGAGCAGCTATTATATTATCCTTTGTTATGTGTATATTTGGATTTCTATTCTCAGCAGTAGCAGCATATATGGCTGGAGTGGTTGGATCATCAAATAACCCTATATCAGGAGTAACAATTGCTACAATCTTATTTAGCTCATTATTGATTGTCACATTCTTTAATACAGAATCGTCTGAAGGAGCTGCGGCAGCCATCCTAATTGGGGCTGTTGTATGTTGTGCTGCTGCAATTGGGGGAGATAATTTACAAGATTTAAAAACTGGTAACATTGTAGGCGCAACACCATGGAAACAACAACTTATGCAAATTGTAGGGGTAATAAGTTCAGCAATGACGTTGGGAATCGTTCTAATATTACTTCATGAAGCATATGGCATTGGTGGACCTGACTTACCGGCTCCACAAGCTGTTTTAATGACGAACGTAGCTAAAGGTGTGTTTGCTGGAGATTTAGAATGGGGAATGATTTATGCTGGTGCAGTTATTGGAGTACTCATTATCTTATTGGATCAATATCAACTTCGAAGAGGGGCAGATTTCAGAGTTCCAATCTTAGCAGTTGCCATCGGAATTTATCTTCCAATCGAATTGACTTTCCCAATCTTTATTGGTGGAATGCTCAATCATTATGCAGGAAAAACTGCTTCACAGAAAGGAAAAGATAATGGACTATTGCTTGCCGCTGGACTAATCACAGGAGAAGCACTAATGGCAATCTTAATTGCTGTTCCACTATTCTTTAATAAAGATTATTGGCCAAACTATGGCCTTCCAGAGCCTTTTGCTGATATAGTTGGAGTTGCCATCTTAGCATGTATTCTTATTGGATTATATAGAACTGCTAGCAAATAAAT
>DTWI01000169.1 GCA_012963075.1 Fidelibacterota bacterium | reverse complement strand
TTACACATAAAAAAAAGGACTACCGCAGTAGTCCTCTTTTTGTTGAAATATGTTTAAGACTTCGATTTAAACTTTTTTACATAAAATGCTTTTATCTCTGGTTTGAGCAACTTAGTTACTTCGCGAACATTTTTTACAATGATAATATTATCAAGATCAGATTTATCAAGTAACTGTGCTTTTAATGGTTCTGATTTAATCCAGTCGAAAAAACCGTTCCACATATCACCAACTAAAATTATTGGTCTTGCTGAAATATGGTTTACTTGAATTAGTTGCCAGGTATATAATAATTCAAGAAGAGTACCGATGCCTCCAGGGGTGACAACAACAGCATGACTTATACGCATAAACTCATCTAAACGAGAAGAAAATCTTTTGTGATAAAATTTTATATCTAAATGTTCATTGGGAGTGACTTCAAAAGGAAGGTCAATACGAATTCCAAATGATTTTGATTTTGATGAACTACCTTCTTTGGCACCTGCATTCGCAGCTTCCATCAAACCTGGTCCTCCGCCAGTAACTATATCAGCACCATTTTCTGCCAATTCTTTAGCTAATGTATATACTCCCTTATATTCTTTTGTGTCTGGCTTTATTCTTGCTGAACCAAATATGCTGACTCTATAAAATTCTGTGCCCATATCAGTGATCACTGTATCCAAATCAGCCACTATATTATTTAACTGTTGTATTTGTTTGGATAAAAACCTTCTAACTTTCTTTTCTCTAGTATTCAAATAATTCTCCTTATTAATGTTTATTTAATTTGTGGACTCGAATCTACATAAAAAAGGACTACCACAATAGTCCTCTTTTCGTTCGTTGTTGGTGGGCGATACAGGATTTGAACCTGTGACTTTCTGCATGTCGAGCAGACACTCTAACCAACTGAGCTAATCGCCCTTCTTAAAAAAATTAAAGTTTATAATTTAATTCAAGAAAAAAATTATTCATTCCTTCTATTTGGTGATCATCCAGTGAACGATAGTAACCTGCATTCATACTGATGTTTCCTCTTAAAGGAACTGAACCTCCAAACATTAGGCCGTAATCAGAATCTGTAATACTTTCAGATTCAGATACTCCTGCAAATGATCCTTCAGTCTCGTATAAATGTGCATAAAGTGGACCTGCCCATAATGAAAAATTTCCATTATCCATTAAAGTATAAGACATCCAAAACTCAACACCTTTCACCTTAGCTTTTACATTGGCACCAAAATCAAGTTCGTTACCATCTCCATCATCAAATAAATCAACAAGGTCTATACTAAACCCTCTTTGTCCAAGTCCTGCACCGATGGTGATTTTCTCATTAAGTGCATAACCAAATCCTAGTGTAAATCCATTGGTTCTTCCTAAATCTACATCCACATCCTCTGTATCGAATTCTTCACCTACGCCCATTGATGCATATCCTCCATACACACTCCATGGAGACGTTGTATCGTCTTGAGCAAAAACAGTTGTTAATAAAAGTAAAAAACATATTGCTATTTTTTTCATTGTGTTTCTCCTTATTGTTGAAGCAAAAAAACTTAGTTAATTTTATTTAGAAGATATAATTAAATATGCAAAAAAATGCATAATCTTATTCTGTTATAGTTTAACCTGTAACTTTTACAATTAATTTGTCAAACCATTTATCGGGTAAGATACTTCTCATTGTCAAAAGTATCCAGCTATACGCTCCTGCTGAATACCTTGTTTTAGGATTTTTAGCATTTATTGCTTTATCAATAACCTTCGCAATCACAATAGGATCAGAATAATTATCAAATCTGTTTTCTTCTGAATCATCAGGAGAGGCATAGAAATTTTTATATTCCGAGTTTTTACTATATTTTTCGTAATATTTTGCTGAAGCATTACTGATGTTTGTTTTAATTAAGCCTGGCTCTACAATTACAACATCTATTCCAAACTGTTTCACTTCTAACCTAAGCACATCAGACCAACCTTCAAGTGCATGTTTGGATGCAATATACCACCCTCCAAGAGGATTATATGCTTTTCCTAATACTGAAGAAATATTGATAATAGTTCCGCTACCCTGCGCTCGCATGTGAGGTAAGACCGCTTTAACAGTTCTTCCAATACCAAATAAATTTACTTCTAATTGATACATTGCATCTTCCATCGATACATCTTCAATGGCGCTATATACAGCAATTCCAGCATTATTTACTAAAACATCTATTCTTCCTTGCTCTGCAATAATTTGATTGATAGCATTATCAACATGATCTTGCTTAGTAACATCCATCTCTAATGCTACTCCTCCAATATCATTGAGATACAAATTCTCTTCAACAAGAATATCTCCACCATAAACGATATGACCCTTATCAATTAAGTATTGAGCAGTAGATTTTCCAATACCGTGTGCAGTGCCAGTAATTAGCACTACTTTTTGATTGTCGCTTGCAAAAACAGCTCCAAATAATATTATTGATAAAATAATTTTTTTATACATTTTAACTCCTATTTGTCTTTTGAATTAATGATAAACCAAGCAAAAAATCCCATTATCTTATTTAATATCTTTTCAAACATCAATTTTAAAAATTAATAATGGTTCAATCCTGTGAATGCCAATATGCTAACCCAATAAATAATGCTTGAAATGGTAACCTTCCCCATGCGACTTCAGCAGAAATATCCATTGCAGCTCCATTGGTATATGCTAGATAAATATTGGCTGGAAATACAGCAATTAACAATACGATAAGCCCCCAAGCTGCATGATACCTTGTTTTGGGAATTAAAAGCAGAATACCAAACAATACTTCAAAAAACCCACTAATGTATACTGCTGCAAGTCCAAATGGTAGAAATGGTGGATAAATTTGTAGAAACCAATCTGGTTCAGTAAAATGTCTAATACCCGTAGTGATATAAAAAAAAGACATTAATCCAATGGTAAGAAGCTTAACTATATTCATTAGATCGAAATCGATCCTTTTCTAAAGTCCGTCTTCCCGATACGCATATTAATGAGGACGGGAGTTCCCGTTTTTGCATCAGACTTGGCTTGTAATAAAACATCACGTAACTGGGAAATTTCGGTTACCAAAAATCCTTTTCCTCCGTACCCCTCTGCTACCTGATGATAATTGGTATCGTTTAGGGTGGTTCCGATGTCGCTACCGAGCATTGCGACTTGTTCTCGAGCAATTTGTTGCCAAGAACCGTCATTCCCTACTATAGCAATCACGGGCAATTTATGACGAACAAAAGTATCAAATTCTGCTAAGCTAAATGCGCAGGCTCCATCCCCATAAATAATCCATACTTCTTTGTTTGGAAACGCACTTTTTGCTCCTAAGGCAAATCCACCGCCAACCCCTAGTGTTCCAAAAGCCCCTGGATCCAACCAACTTAATGGAGCTCGAGGACGTAAAACATAAGAAGCTGTTCCTACAAAATCACCTCCATCGGCAATAATAATACTATTTTCATCCAATACATCATTGATGGTAGTACAGGCTTTAATCGGATTAACAAATTCTGTGTCCATTTCTGCTTGTTCTAAAATTTCATTATCTCTTTCCTGTTCCATTTGTTGTAATTCTTCTAACCACACTTTACAATCTGGGGTATTGATAATCTTAGCAATCTCATAAATACTTCTTGATGGATCTCCTTTAAGCTGTAGGTATGGTCTTCGATTTTTTACAAGATCTTTTCTGCTTTTGTTTAAGGCAATAATCTTTGCATCAGAATTGATGGAAAATCCATACCCTAAACGAAAATCTAGTGGAACGCCTGCGGTAATCACAACATCTGCATTTTTTAAGGCATGTTTACGATTATGACGCAAGAAAAATGAATCTTCTTTACCAAGACATCCTCGAGCCATTCCTGATGTATAGGTTGGAATAGATAGTTTTTTTAAACTTTGAATAAACCGATCCAAAAACTCTTTATTATGGATAATTTGATTTCCAAGCAATACAACTGGTCTTACTGATTCATGAATTGTAATCGCCGCTTTATCAATTGCAGATTGGTTTGCATTCTTAATACTTTTTTTCCGAGGGATGATGATTGATTTTCTTTTAGAAAATACATTCTTTAGGTGTTGTTCTACATACCATTTAAACACTTTATCAACAAATGAATTTGAAGAAACTTGTGACAAATGCTGTTCTCGAATCATTTCTTCTGGATAAAGCAAATCAATAGGAAGTTCAACAAATACAGGACCAGGCACATCAGAAACAGCACGATTAATAGCATTGTAAAGTACCGGAACAATATCTCTACATCTTTTTACAGAAGTTGCGGATTTAACATGTGGTTTCATTAATGATAATTGATCAATATCTTGCAACGAACCCTTTCCTTTTAATAAGGTTGCAGCTGCTCCACCAATCAACAATAAAGGAGATTGGGCTAATTGTGCATTTTTAATTGCTGTAATTGTATTGGTCACTCCTGGACCCGCAGTCACAATTGCAACACCAATTGTGTCCGTTATTCTTGAAGTAGCGTCTGCAGCAAACACTGCCGAAGCTTCATCTCTTACTTGAATAATATTAATTCCTTCAGATTCACACCCAACTAGAATAGGTGAAATGTGTCCTCCGCAAAGCGTAAATACAGTTGAGATATTATTGTCTTTAAAAAAAGAACTTATGGAAAAACCGGCATGTGATTCAGATGCCATAAATCGCTAATTTTCCGTTGACGCAATTTGTTGTTCTTCAGGGACAG
>DTWI01000168.1 GCA_012963075.1 Fidelibacterota bacterium | reverse complement strand
AATACTCTCCCAATGGGTAATTTGGCATTTCACAAAGGACGGTGACACGATGCCCCATTGAATTGAGTATTTTTACATAATCTCCCCAACGTGTGGCAGCTGCACCAATTTCAGGTGGAAAATATTGTGTTATTAATAACACATGCATCATTAATCGTTATTTTTTATGGGTTTTGAAGGGGCAGAACGACAAAAGAGTAATCCGTTCTGGGATGATTGGTTAAATTGGTTTGCCCAGATCCGTTTAGATTCATCATATATATTTCCCAGTTTATCGGGCCATCCCTGAGAGACTGAAACACAATTTTTCTATTATCCGGATAATACCTGGGATTCCAATCATCAGCCAAATTATTTGATAAATTAGTGAGGTTTTTTCCTTCATTGTTCATGATATATATTTCTTTATTCCCATCCCTTTCTGAGGTAAATACAATTGAAAGTCCATCGGGAGAAAAAACAGGCTCATAATCATGTGCTGAATGATCGGTCAATTGTGTTTGTTCAGTTCCATTGGTATTCATTACATATATATTTCTATTCCCGTCCCTTTCTGAAGTAAATACAATTTTTTGACCATCTGGGGAAATGGCATTCCCTTGAGACATAATATCATGGAATTGAGTATTCCGAGTCAGATTGATATTATTTTCATCCAAAAGATTTGTGAAAAATATTTCCATTTTTCCTTTTTGCCATGCTTGATAAATGATGAACGAACCATCGGATGAAAATTGAGGATATTTTTCATACCAAGTAGAATTTGTAAGATTCTTTTTTTCAGTTCCGTCTACATTCATTAAAAATACATCATAATTATCCGTTTCAGGAAAGAAGGTTGTATAGACAATTTTATCATTGGATGGTGAAAATTTTGGTGTCCAGTCATGGCCCTGGGTCTGGGTTATATTGGTTAAATTTCTTCCTTCCCACTGGGTATATCCATCCATCCACACCAAATCCACTGTATATATTTCCCGATTCCCTCCATCTCTATCGGAAACAAAGGCCAATTTGGAGCCGTCTGGAGATACGGCGGGATTAAAATCCAGCCATTTATTTTTGGTAAGGTGGGTCATGTGACCCCCATAAATATCTGTTATAAAAATATCATAATTCCACCATCTTCTAGAGGTAAATATGATGTGGGGATCAATATAGGGATCTTCAGTTACGCCGGTATTACTGCAACTTTCTAAAAAGAATGAAAAAAAGACCAATCCTAGTGCCCCAACCCGCTGTATCCATTGATGTTTCATGAGCGACTTACCACTGAATCATAGATATGAATCATTTTTTGCACATTGGTTTTCCAATTGAACTTCTGGATCACGCGCCTTCTTGCATTTTTACCCAGTTGGGTTCGAAGGTGATTGTCATTATATAGTTTTTTAATGGCATCTGCTAATGCACGGGGCTTACCCGGTGATATAACCCAGCCTGTCTCATTATGCTGATTAACTTCAGGCAGGCCACCTACATTAGATGTTATGGCCGGAACTTCGCAGGCGGCGGCTTCAAGGATGGAAACTCCAAAGCTCTCCCGTGTAGATACGGATACAAATACTGATAACCGCTGGTAGTATTGGACCACTTTTTCATGAGGAATAAATCCTGCAAATGTTACATGGCTTTCAATTTTTAATGTTTTGCATTTTAATTTCATTTTTTCCAATTGGGACCCTTTACCTACGATTAGAAACTGCAAATTACTTAATTTGTATTCGTAAACCACTATTTTTACTGCATCAAGAAAACAATCAATATCATTATGTTTTTCTATGCTTTTTATTGTACCAACAATAAATGGGGTTTCTTTTTCTTTTGCAGGGAGAAAAATGTCAGGATCAATCCCAAAAGGAATAATTTCTAATTGAGAGCGGCCCAATTCCTGCTTGACCTTGTTGGCCATTGCCCTGCTGGTGGAACATACTGTATCTGCACTATTTATCACCCGTTTTAATAGCCCTTTATTTATCCAACTCTTTTGGGGGAAATCATAGATGTCACTGCCCCACACGGAAAGTAACCAAGGCCGAAATTTTGATAAATATCCCAAGACGCCATAGCTGGATGCGTAATGGGCGTGTAAAATATCTGGCTGAAAGGTGGTTATGGTTTTTGATAACGGTCTTAAAGATTGGAGATAACTGAGTTTACTCAGGTTCGGCTGCCGCAAATTTTTAATTTTTCTCTTTAAATTTGCATCGATAACCGTAATTCCATTATTCTGATATTGTTGATATACATCCTGATTTGGTTTAAATAAACTAAAGAGAAGTATATTAATGCCATGCTTTTGAAGAGAAAATGCCCATTTCATTGTATGAGAAGAATTCGCATCCGATAATAATAATATCTTCATCAAACTAAACTTTAGCTCTTATCCCTAATATGATTGATATTTCCATCATTATTGTCAACTATAATGTAAAAGAATACATCGTTGATTGTATTCAATCTATAATAAGGTGGACACCGGAAACCATCCAATATGAAATTATTGTTGTTGATAATAATTCACAAGATGGCAGTGTGAATGCTTTAGAGACAAAATTTCCTGAAATAACCATTCTTAAAAATAAGAATAATATTGGATTCTCAAGAGCCATTAATCAGGGCGCCAACATTGCCAATGGGGCCTATTTATTTTTATTAAACCCAGACACATTGTTTTTAGAAGATAGTATGACAACACTTTATTCGTTTTTAGAGCGCAATCGTCATGTTGGAATCGTGGGGCCGAAACTTATAAGCACCGATGAGAATATTCAGCAATCATATTGGAAATATCCAACATTAATTT
>DTWI01000167.1 GCA_012963075.1 Fidelibacterota bacterium | reverse complement strand
TGTAATTGGACTAGAAGGATCAATTGCAATGACACCGACAGATAATTTATTATCTCTCAATATAGGAATAAGCATATTCATTAATGAACTTTTACCAGATCCAGGTGGACCTGTAATACCTATTTTTATAGCATTAAGAGAATCTTTGAAAATATGCTTAGATATCTTACGTCTAGAAAATTTTCCAGTCTCAATTCCAGTCATAAGTTCTGAAATTGATATAAAATCATTCTTCTTTGCCTTTTCTAATATTTTCTCTAAGGTTTTTAAAGCCACCCACTAATTTAAGTTGTACAATTTTTAAAACAATAATCAAAACTAGAAATTTATTGACATCGATTTCGGAATAAGATAAGTTGCGTACGCAATTTATGGATAGACATAAACAACAAATAAAACGCGACAGACAAGATTTAAAACGCCGAAAAATTAATTCTCAGAATAAGTCTAGAATGAGAACATTAATTAAAAGTGTTCTTTCTGAAGAAGACGCCAATAAAGCAAAAAATTTATATGGAGATGCTGTCTCTTTTATAGATAAAATGGCTAGCAAGAACCTAATTCATAAAAACAATGCTGCTAGACAAAAATCAAAGATTACTAATCACTTAAATTCTTTAAGTAAATAGTACTATTTTTTTCTAATTATTTATTACTACGCCCTTGATAATTTGGCGCTTCTTTAATAATACTTACTTCATGCGGGTGGTTTTCTTTAATACCTGCAGAAGAAATTTGTATGAATTTTTTGTTTTTATGAAATAATTTGAGATTCTTAGCACCACAATAACCCATAGATGATTTTAAACCACCAATTAGTTGAAAAATTGTATTTTTGACAGGCCCTCTGAAAGGTACCATGCCTTCGATTCCTTCTGGAACAAGCTTTAATTCATCTTGTTCTTGTTGAAAGTATCGATCTCCCCCACCTTCTTTCATTGCAGCCAATGAACCCATACCTCGGTAAGATTTATATCTTCTTCCTTCGTATACAATAGTTTCACCAGGACTTTCATCCATTCCTGCTAATACACCACCTAGCATAACAACATTTGCACCCGCTGCTAATGATTTCGCAATATCACCACTAAATCTTATTCCCCCATCTGCAACAACTGGGATATTATGCTTCTTTGCAGCTTTTACACAATCAATAATGGCAGATAATTGGGGAACACCAACACCTGCAACAACTCTTGTTGTACAACTTGAACCAGCACCAATACCAACCTTAACACAATCAGCCCCAGCCTTAATTAAGTCTGTCGTTGCTTCTGCCGTTGCTACATTGCCAACTATAATTTCTAGCTTAGGAAATTTCTTTTTAATCTTTTTTACTAAGTCTAAAACATATACCGAATGACCATGCGCAGTATCAACCACAACTACATCAATTCCAACCTTAACAAGGGCAGATATTCTCTCGCTCCAATCATCTCTGACACTTACTGCGGCTGCAACACGTAGTCTTCCCTTTTTATCTTTCGAAGAGTGAGGAAATTCTTCTTTCTTTATAATATCTTTTACAGTAATAAGGCCAGCTAAATTCTTTTTACTATCAATAACCAACAAACGTTCAATACGATGTCTTTGTAAAATTGATTTTGCTTTTTCGTTTGTTGTACCTGACTTAACAGTAACAAGATTTTTAGAAGTCATTCGATTTTTTACTAACACATCTAAATCTTTTTCAAACCTAATATCTCTTCTTGTGATTATTCCGACCAATTTATTGTTTGAAAGAACTGGCAATCCACCAATGGAGTATTGTTCCATTAGTTGTTTTGCATCTCGAATTGATTTATTTTTATCCAACGTAATTGGATTGGTAATCATACCAGTTTCATAACGTTTAACTTTATCAACCATTAATGCCTGTTCTTTAATGGCTAGATTCTTATGTATGACTCCAATACCTCCTTGTCTAGCAAGGGCAATAGCCATCTCTGACTCAGTAACGGTATCCATTGCTGCGCTCATGACTGGAATATTTAACTTAATATTTTTTGTTAAAAATGTGGAGCAATCAACTTCTTTTGGAAGCACAGATGATTTTTGAGGCACTAAGAGCACATCATCAAACGTTAGAGTTTTTTCAATAGTATCTTTAGCCATAAGAAACTCCAAGCGTAAGATGTCGAATAGTTAGTGAAAATAACTTTTTAGAATAAAAAGTTTTTGTTGTGGTCAACATTGAACAATTTAACAAAAAAGATAAAGAAATCCAGCAGATTAATAATTACTATCGAATTTTAACCAATTATATTTTTCGTTC
>DTWI01000166.1 GCA_012963075.1 Fidelibacterota bacterium | reverse complement strand
TGATGAAATAATGACAAAAGTTAACCGTGCCAGACAATCTCTTTTAAATGTTTAATTTAATTGATACAGTACACTAGTTCTAGTTTCCCGTCTATGTAAATAGTTGCACCAGAAGGCTCAGAAGTGATGCGAATATTTCCTCTTTTGCGAACCAGCTTTTTGTTTATAGAAACTTTTTCACCTGGCTTCAAAATTAACTCTTCGGTAAAGTCATTGTATCCTTCTGCTACCATTAGAATTTCAATTGTTTTGTTAGCATCAACACTTAAATCAAGTGGTGTTTCTCCTTGTGGATAGCCATCTATAAATACTGCCGATTTTGGAGTTGATTCTACAAACAGACGGGATTTACCTCCCTTTAAAGAAACTTCACCTGTTTCCATTGTTGAGAGCATAGCTGAGATTAATTTGCGGGCTTTGGTGAGTGAGCAATTATTGCAGAGTTCAGTAGGGCGCATGGTACGGTTTTCAAAATAATGGATACGAATAGCTATCAAATCCCAAACTTGTCCTGTATCAATTATTTTAAGATTAAACGTATAATCCACATCAAGCATTCTCCCCATTTTTTTAATGCATGCTTCTTGAGTACAAGTTTCTGAATCCATCTCATCTATTGCTTTTTCCATTGCTTCAGCAACTTCATCCTCACTCTTGATTTCAAAATTACGGGATAGTTCAGTCTGGACAAAATTATCCAATGATTCCTGGAGGGCAGTATCGTTGAAATTTAAAAAGGTGATTGGCAAGATCATGGCCTCAGGTTTGAACTGAGCACTTGCTGAAAAGGAAGTGCTCACAAAAAAAAGAAAAAGAAAAAATAATTTCATGGATCACTTTTTTGAAAGAAAAAGGAAAAATTGTCTGCACATCACAATACATCACTTTTTCCTGATTTGCTGGAGATTCTTCCTAATTAACTTGACAAGTAGTGACTATTTTGCTAGACTACGTCCTACCAAACGGCTGCCTTTGCAGAAATTCTAAGTAAATCTTTTTAATCTCTAATATATGAGGACACATGTTAGGTGCAATAGTTGGAGATGTGTTAGGTTCTACCTACGAATACTATCCCATGAAGACCAAGAAGTTGGAACTCTTAGATAAAAACTCTCATTTTACTGATGATACCGTAATGACAGTAGCAGTGGCAGATTCAATAATGAATGGAGTTCCCTATGTAGTATCACTTCAGAAGTGGGGAAGAAAATATCCTAGGGCTGGTTATGGTGGCTGGTTCAAAAAATGGATTCATCTAGATGATCCTAAACCCTACAACAGCTTCGGAAACGGCTCTGCAATGCGTTGCTCAAGCATAGGATGGCTTTTTGATGATAAAGACTCTGTACTTGAGGAGGCAAAGAAAAGTGCAGAAATTACCCATAATCATCCAGAGGGAATCAAAGGTGCTCAGGCTGTCGCTCTTGGTGTTATGTTGGGAAGAAAAGGAAGTCCTAAGAAGGAGATAAAAGAAAAACTGGAGGATCTTTTTGACTATGACTTAAGTCAAGAACTTGATCAGATTAGACCAAACTATACTTTCGATAGTACTTGTCAGGGCTCCGTTCCTCAAGCAATCATTGCATTTCTGGAGTCTGCGGATTTTGAAGATGCAATTAGAAATTCAATTTCTCTAGGAGGAGATGCAGACACCCAAGCCTGCATTACTGGTTCATTAGCAGAAGCTCATTATAAGATTATCCCTGGTGAAATCGCTTCATTTGTTAGATGGAGGATAGAGGATGATATTTTAGCTGTGCTCGATCAATTCCATTCTATAACGAAATAATTCTCAGTCTAAACTAGTTAGTAAATTTCATTAATGAACTACTTTAATCTACATATTTTGATAATGGTGAAATATGGCATATTTATACATAATATTAAACTTAGTATCTATAATTAAATCGATACGATTTTATAAAATACCTGCTGGCTCACTGATACCTATCAATTATGATAGGTGATTGGATTGTCACATTAAAGATTTGGTCAACAGAAAATCTAAAAAGAAGGGATATGATTGTTTTTCCATTTCCTCCTGACCCTACTATTAACTACATAAAACGAGTAATTGGGTTGCCGGGAGAAACACTTGAAATAAGTAAAGATCTAGTTTTTATTAATGGTGAGCTTATTGACGAACCCTATGCCTATTTTGAACCTAAAGAAAGATCTTCACGGCAGGTTCAAGGCTT
>DTWI01000165.1 GCA_012963075.1 Fidelibacterota bacterium | reverse complement strand
CAAAAATAAGATCATTAAAAAAGCCTGAACCTTATAAAGGAAAAGGGATTAGATATAAAGATGAATATGTTCGTCGTAAACAAGGTAAAACTGTTGGAGGTACTGAGTAAAACATGGGTATTTTAAAAGCAAAAAAAGAACAGTACTTACGCAGAAAGAAGAGATCAAAAAAACCTTTTCCTATCGAAGGAGAATATAGATTGTGTGTTTATAGAAGCGCCAAGCATATAGAAGCTCAGATTATTGATGATTTTAATCAAAATACAATTGTTGCTGCTTCATCTAAAGAGAAAGTTTATAATAGTAAAAAAATCAATAAAACTAAACTTGCTTCTCTTATTGGGGAATCTCTTGCTGAGAGGGCTAAATCTAAAAAAGTAATAAGTGTTTATTTTGATAGAAACGGTTTTAAGTATCATGGAAGAGTAAAATCGTTGGCAGAAGCTTCTAGAAAAGGCGGATTAAAATTTTAATAATGGAGAATAAATGACTATCATTAATCATTCAGAATTGGATTTAAGGGAAGAATCAGTTATAAGAATTAACAGAGTTGCTAAAGTTAATTCTAGAGGAAAGAGATTTAGTTTTTCTACTCTTGTAGTTATAGGAGATGGAAGAACTCATGTTGGTATTGGTGCTGGAAAAGCAAACGAAGTATTAAAATCAATTACTAAAGCAAAAGATACTGCTAAACAAAATCTAATTAAAGTACCTGTTTACAACTATACAATTCCCCATGAGATTATCGGAAAATATGGTGCAAGTAGAGTTTTATTAAAGCCTGCTCGTCCTGGGACTGGAATTATAGCTGGATCTGCTGTAAGACTAATTATGCAGCAAGTAGGTATAGGTAATATTTATACCAAAGTATTGGGTTCAAATAATGCTATGAATGTTGCTAAAGCTGTTATGAATGCGCTTCTAAATTTACAGGATATAAGAAAAATTGCTAAAAAGAGAGGTAAAACTCCAAATAATCTGTTTGAGGTATAGAAGTGGCTAATAAAAAAATAAAAATTACACAAGTTAAAAGTAGAATTGGATATTCTAGAAAAGCCAAAGCAACATTAGATGCTTTAGGACTGAGAAAAATTAATCAGTCAGTTGTTCTAGATTTGAATGATTCTATATATGGAATGGTTAAAAAAATAGATTATTTGGTTAAGGTTGAGGAAGTTAAATGAAACTAATTAAACCAGTTAATTCAATTAAAAAATCAAAGCGAGTTGGTAGAGGTCCTGGATCTGGATTAGGGAAGACTGCAGGCAGAGGACATAAAGGGGCAGGTCAAAGAAGTGGATTTAAACATAGATATTGGTTTGAAGGAGGTCAAATGCCTCTTTATAGAAGAGTCCCAATGAGAGGATTTAATAATTCAAATTTTCAAAAATCATATGAGATTGTTAATCTTTCTGATATTGGGAAGATTAAAGTTAAAAATATTGATTCAGATGTATTGTTTAAGAATGGTTTGATTTCTTCAAATTTTCTTCCTGTAAAGATTTTGGCGAATGGTGATATTAAAAAAGCATATAATATTACTGCGTCATCATTTAGTAAGTCAGCTATTAAAAAGATAGAAGAAGTTGGTGGAAAGGTCATTGTAGAATGATTCAAAAATTAAGAAACATTTTTGTCATTCCTGAACTGAGAAGAAAAATCATATTTACGTTAGGAATTTTAGTTGTTGTCAGAGTTGGAGCTCAAGTTCCAATTCCTGGTATTGATCCAGAAGCTTTACGTCAGACGATGGATTCACTTAGTAATACATTTTTTGGACTTTATAACATGTTTACTGGTGGAGCATTTGGACAAGCAGCTGTATTTGGGTTAGGAATTATGCCTTATATATCTGTTTCAATTATTGTTCAGATTTTACAAACTACACTTCCATATTTCCAAAGATTAGCTAGAGAAGGAGAGAGTGGTAGAGCAAAGATTACCCAAATTACAAGATATGGAACAGTAATTCTCGCATTTGTCCAATCAATTGGTATTATTTTTCTACTGGAGAGTTATGGTATTGTTTTGAATCCTGGTTTCTTATTTAGGTTTACTGCAATTGTTTGTATTACAACTGGTACAATGTTCCTTTTATGGTTGGGTGAAAAAATCACAGAACATGGTATTGGAAATGGAATATCTCTTATAATTATGGTTGGTATATTGGCTGGTTTTCCTAATGTTGTGATTTCGGAGATAGCATATTTTCAACAAGGAGTGAGAGGGATATTGTCTGAATTAGCCTTGGGGATTCTATTTTTCTTCTTAGTTATGTTAATTATTCTTATTCAGCAAGGTATTAGAAAAGTGCCTATTCAATATGCAAGGAGAATAATTGGTAGAAAAGTTTATGGTGGTCAATCTACATATTTACCATTGAAAATCAATACTGCGGGTGTTATTCCAATTATATTCGCACAATCTATACTATTAATTCCAGGTACTATTGCAACTTTTTTAGGCAAAAATGCTGCACAGTCAAATTTTATGTCTTGGTTTGCTATGGATCATTGGTTTTCTAATGTTTGTTTTGCTCTTTTAATTGTTTTCTTTACCTATTTTTATACGGCGTTACAATTTGATCCAAATCAAGTTTCTTCAACATTAAGGCAACAGGGAGGATTTATACCTGGAGTTAAACCTGGAAGAAAAACAGCAGAATTCATTGAGAATATATTAACTAGAGTGACATTGCCTGGAGCGTGTTTTCTTGGATTTATTGCTTTGATGCCATATTTCTTACAACAATTTGCTGGTTTAGATTATAGTTATGCTTCATTTTTTGGTGGTACAAGTTTATTAATTATCGTTGGTGTTGGTTTAGATACTTTAAATCAAGTAGAGACACATTTATTATCAAGACACTATGACGGTTTCTTATCAAAAGGGAAGATAAGAGGTAGAAGATAATGGTTGATTTAAATAATATGGAACAAGTTACCAAGATGACGGAAAGTTGTCAGATACTGTCTGATACCTTAAATCTTGTTGAGAAATATATTGTTCCCGGTCAATCTGTCCTAGAATTAGATAAGATTGCTGAAGATTATATTGTTTCAAAGGATGGAATTCCTGCATTTAAAGGATATAATAATTTTCCGTCCACTTTATGTATATCAATTGATGATGAAGTGGTACATGGGATACCAAAGGACACAATATTAGAAGAAGGACAAATAGTGGGAATTGATTGTGGAGTTCTTAAGAATGGTTATTATAGTGATTCTGCAAGAACTATTCCAGTAGGTGAGATTTCTAAAGAAAAAGAATTATTACTAAATACAACAAAAAAAGCGCTTGATATAGGTATTAGTAAAGCAGTAGCTGGTAATCTTGTCTATGATATTAGCCAGGCTATACAAGAATATGTGGAATCGAAAGGATATTCAATTGTTCGAGAATTAGTGGGTCATGGTATTGGAAAACAACTACATCTTGATCCTCAAGTTCCTAATTTTTGTAAGCCTAAGAATCATAGT
>DTWI01000164.1 GCA_012963075.1 Fidelibacterota bacterium | reverse complement strand
GAAAATATTTGGATAGAGTTTTTTGAAATTTATTACGCTAACATCATTATTTTTTGATAATTGTTTAAAAAGAGCATAATGAAAATCAGAAATACCACCTCTTAATGGTGGAAATGGACCAATGGTAACAATCTTCAACTAATTTACTCGATTATTTCTTTAACATATTTTTGTACTTTTTGTTTTTTGTTAACAATCAATTCTCCTAACAGTCCAAAAGTAAAAAGTTGTAATCCCGCAATAATTAATATTGCTCCAAGAATGAGTAGAGCAATATGTTTTTGAAAAGGTTCAAAAAGAAAATATTTCAGATATAAAACATAGAATTCAACAACAATACCAGTAACTGAGAAAAAGAACCCCATAGCACCAAAAAAATGGAGTGGACGATCCATATATTTTCCTAAAAAAAGAATTGTCAAGAAATCAAAGAATCCCTTTGAATAACGTTTTGTACCATATTTTGATACACCAAATTTTCTTTCTCTGTGATCAACTACTAATTCAGAAGTAGAAAAATTCTTCTGGTGTGCCAGAAGAGGTATATATCTATGACGACCCCCATAAAGATTCAATGATCCAACAACTTCTTTTCGAAACACTTTTATTCCACAATTTGAGTCATGAATTTTTAATCCGCTAAATAGTCTTACAAAAAAATTAAAGATATAAGATGCTAAATTTTTTTCTAAAGAATCTTTTCTATTCTTCTTCCATCCACAGACGAGATCATAACCTTTGTTTAGATGATTAATAAGATTCTTTATCTCTCTTGGATTATCCTGTAAATCTCCATCGATTGTTGCAACAATCGAACCTTGTGCTATATCAAAACCAGCTTGAAGAGCAATTGATTTACCATAATTTCTATATAGGTTAATAATCTTCCATCCCAAAGTACTATTTATATTGTTTTCAAGAATTGATAAGGTATTATCGGTTGAACCGTCATTAACAAAAATAACTTCTACACTAGAATCATTCTTATATATGTCTGAAAGCTCTTGAACAAAATCATAAATTGATTCGCATTCGTTATAAACAGGAACTATTATGGAAAGTTTCATCTACAGTTTAGTGTTTTATTTAAAAAATGTTCTATCTGAAAAAATCAGTTTATACTCTTGTTTATCATTGTTAAAAGAAAATATCAATTCATCAATTAAATTCCTATCATCAAGTGTATTAAGTCGAGTTGATATCATAAATTCTTTTTTCATCATAACATCCATATCTTTAAAAGTATCTGGTATTCCCCACATCAGTTTTTTATAGATCTTAGCATCAATTTTTGTTGCCATAGGAAAAAAATTACTAAAATTTTCTATATCAATGTCTTGTCTTTTTTTCATATCAACATATCGTATGTCTTGATCAACTATTTCAACAAGGAATTGTTTTCTACCAAGAAAATCTCTAAAAACAATTGATGAAGAGTTCTTCGTTGATATAAAATCAAAACGAGAAACAAAATTTGTTTGTCCTTTTGCTATTAATTTTCCTGAGCCTGAACTTTTAGAAAACTCTCGTTCCATAAGTTCAAGATTGGCATTCTTGGAATAGTCAACCACAGTAAACTTATTACTAGTACTGCAACTAATAAAGAAAATCAAAGATAATACTATAACTTTGTTAAATATATTATTCATTCTCATATGAAGAAATCTTCTCTGATAATGAACTGCTATCCCGATCTAACTCAAGTGCTTTTTTATAGAAAACCAGCGCTTCATCTCTATCATCTAATGCTATTAGAACATCACCATAATGTTCTAATACAACAGCACTAGAATCATCATATACAATTGACTCTGCTATGAATTCTTTTGCCTTTTCAAAATCACCTAACTTAAAATATATCCAGCCAATTGTATCAAGATATGCTGATGTATTAGGGCTCAATTCAATTGCTTTCTGCGCTAAAGTCAATGCATAATCAATATCTTTATTGCGTTCAACTAGGCTATATGCATAATTATTATATGCTTGTGCATCATTTGTATTATCTGCAATTAAGTCAATATAAAGCTGGTCTGATTTATTCCATTTTTTATTTTTATCATATACCATAGCCAAACCATGCATAGCGGTTGTAGACTGATTATTTATTTTAAGAGCTTTTTCATAGTATGTTTCTGATTCTATAAAGTTTTTCAATGAATAGTGGGCTATACCTAAAAAATAATTTATATCAAAATCATTGGGAAAAATCTTTAAAGATTCTAACAATATTTCCACAGCTTTTTCAAAATCTTCAATAGTAAGTAGCGAAATTATTTTATTGATATAACCATCTTTCTCTTGAGGGTAAAGAGTGATTTGTTTTTCAGCTATGATAATTGATTTATTATACTCCTTTAGATCTCTATAAATACTTGAAAGATAATATAATGCGAATCGATCGTTGTCATTGATTGAAAGAGATTTTTCAAAATATTCTACTGATTTATCAATAACACCATTTACTAAATACTCATAACCTAATTGATTGTAGAGATTATTCACAAATGGGTTACTTTTAATCGCTTCATTCTTCAAGAGCTCTTCAATATCATTCAAGTTGTTTGAATCTGAAAGAGATTCAACAAATAATTGCAAATATTTTGGACTACTAGGATCTGCAAGCAAGAGTTTTTTTAGTATTAATTCACTATCTCGATGATTTGATCGTAATGCTAATTCTGCAGCAACTTCTAAAGACAAAATTAACGAATTATCTTTGTTGTATGCTTGTTGATAATAGATTAACGCTCCATCAATATCATTTAACTCTGATTTTAAATCACCAATAATAAATAGAACATCTGCATTGTCTTCATGCTTATCTGCTACTCTTTCGAAAATATCTAATGCCAAGTTTAGTTCATTTAATGCAATATATTTTTTTCCTAATGACATACTATAATCTTTACTGTCTTTGTCATGATCAATAGCTAATAATCCATAATTAATACTTTTATCATATTTTTGAATCATCCAATAACATTCAGAAATAGAATAATAAATCTCCCCAGAAGATGAACCAAGTTCAATTGCATCTTGAAATTCAATAATTGCCCTAGAATAGTCTCCTTGCTCCATAAACATCAATCCATCCATGAACAATTGAATTGCCTCAGAGTTTTCGACAGTTTTCGATTCTTTTTCCTCTTCTGTTGGTTTTTCTTCACTTAGTGTTGGAGAAACATCAACTTGAGGACTTTGAGCACTGCAGCTCAAGAGAAATAATAGAAGTGTGATAGTTGTTGTATAATTTCTAAACATATTGCACCATAGAATGAATAATACTTTGCGGGTGAATAACCACATCAATATCATCTG
>DTWI01000163.1 GCA_012963075.1 Fidelibacterota bacterium | reverse complement strand
TTTAAACCAACAGATTCTGGTGTCATAATCTCATATGTTTCTGCATGTTTTAACATTCCGTCTTGATGTATTCCTGCTTCATGTGCAAATGCGTTAGCTCCAACGATGGCTTTATTTGGTTGAACTGTAAAACCAGTTATAGAAGATACTAGTCTTGAAGCCTTAATAATTGATTCTGTTTTAATATCAGTGTGATAAGGCATTAAATCTTTTTTAACTTTTAAAGTCATTACAATTTCTTCTAATGAAGAATTACCTGCTCTTTCCCCTAAACCATTTATTGTACATTCAATTTGTCTAGCACCTTCTTTAATTGCTGCTATATTATTAGCTGTAGCTAAACCAAGATCATTATGTGTATGGCTTGACAAAATAACTTCATTAACATTTTTTACATTGTTTTTAACTTCTTTAAATATTTTTCCAAACTCATCGGGTATAGTATAACCTACTGTATCTGGAATATTAATTGTTGTTGCTCCGCATTCTATTGCTAGTTCTATACATTTAAAAAGAAAATTGATTTCAGATCTTCCTGCATCTTCACAACTCCACTCAATATTTGGACACAAGTTCCTTGCATAGGTAACAGTTTGTTTTATAGCTTCTAAAACTTCATTCTCATTTTTCTTTAACTTATATTTCATATGAACTGGGCTTGTTGCAATAAAAGTATGAATTCGAGGGGATTCAGCATGCTTAACTGCCTCCCATGCTCGATCAATATCTGCTAGTTTTGCTCGTGCTAATCCAGCTATTGTAGAATTTTTAATATTTTTGCTAATTTCTTGAACTGATTCAAAATCTCCATTTGATGCAATTGGAAAACCAGCTTCTATTATGTCTACATTCATTTCTTCAAGTATTTCAGCAATTTGAACTTTTTCTTCGAGATTCATTGATGCACCAGGTGATCGCTCACCATCTCTTAAAGTCGTATCAAAAATATAAATTTTATCAGTCATATTTATTTAATTATTCTATATACCATAAAAATTAATTTTTAGATTTATCAACCATTTTGCCTTCAGCAATCCATGGCATTAACTGTCTTAATTTTTTACCAACTGCTTCAATAGGATGTTCAGCTTGTTTTTTACGCATCAATTTAAATTGTGTTTGTCCACTTTGATGCTCGTTCATCCATTCTTTTGCAAATTGTCCAGATTGAATTTCTGAAAGAATTTTTTTCATTTCTTTTTTTGTTTCTTCAGTAATTAACCTTGGACCTCTTGAATAATCTCCATATTCTGCGGTATTTGAAATTGAATAGCGCATATTTGCCATTCCTCCTTCATAAAGAAGATCAACAATTAGTTTTACTTCGTGAAGGCATTCAAAATATGCCATCTCTGGCGAATATCCTGCTTCAACAAGTGTTTCATATCCTGCTAAAATAAGGTGCGTTAAACCTCCACACAATACAGATTGTTCACCAAACAAATCTGTTTCACATTCTTCTTTAAATGTTGTCTCAATTATTCCCGCTCTACCTCCGCCTATTGCAGATGCATAAGCTATTGCTATCTCGAGAGCATTTCCAGAAGGATTTTTATCTACTGCTACTAAACAAGGAACTCCTGCTCCTCGAATATACTCTGCTCGAACAGTATGTCCTGGTCCTTTTGGAGCAATCATAATTACATCAATCCCTTCATTGGGCTGAATTAAATCAAAATGTATATTGAACCCGTGAGCAAATGCTAATGCCGTTCCCTCTTTTATATTAGATTCAATTTCATTTTTATAAATTTCAGATTGTAATTCGTCGGGTGTTAAGATCATGATGATATCTGCCCATGAAGCTGCCTCAGCT
>DTWI01000162.1 GCA_012963075.1 Fidelibacterota bacterium | reverse complement strand
TTTCAGTTGTTTTTTCAAAGCTAAATAATCAACATTAACTGAATCAGTCAAAGTTTTATCAAAGAAAAATTGATTAATAACATCTGAACAATCTCTATAGACATTTTTAGAAGAAGATAATACGTTTATAGAATTTGAAAGCGCAGATCTATTCTTAAATTTTACCGATTGAATATCGATAAAAGAAGAGAACTTTGAACTAAAAAATGGTGACAAAAATAATACTAATGAAAGAAGTAAGATTGAAACATATCCAATATAAAATTTGTCAGAATTTTCTTTCCTCCAATTAAGAATATTTAACCTAATATATCTGATTTCTTTACTAGAAGAGAGATTGCCATTTGTTTTACTATAGCCTGTATCAGGAGTCTCAGTAACATTAAATCTAATTGGATTTGTTTTAATTTTATTCCACGAATTTATATTCGTATTAAAAAAAGGAAATTCTACAGACTTAATAGTATAATTTCCTGATTTTCTTGGTATTAAATTATATTCCCATGTAATTGATCCTGAAACTCGATCAGATATATTTCTATTTTTTTTGATTTCTCCTTCAAATATATCAAAATTATTTGGAAAATCTATCTCAGGTCTTCCAATGTTATCTAAATTACCCTCTCCTACTAATTCTAGATAAAATGTAACTGGGATTCCATTCTCTACATCTAAAGAAGATAGCGATGAATTAATTTTAAAAAAACCTACAGCTCCAGTAAAATTATCAGGCTGATTCTTAAGACTATCTACTTTAATTGTCTTTTTATCTGAGACTAGAATTCTTGCTTTAGTTTTTTGCGAAAATGTATCAAAGAAAGGGTCGTCCCAAAATAATCTCATGAATGAAGGGTCTTTTTCCTTTGTTTCTACTTTCATTATCATTGGTTCCAAGTCAAATACTCCATCGGATAATGGAAATAAAGCAACTTCATACAACTTAAGAGATTTGTATTTGTAATTATTAATAACCACATCATTCCAACTATCAGGATCTATTTGAGTACCAGAAGGATCATAAAGTTTTTCAACCCAAAAACCTTCGAATTCTGGAAATTCTGTTTCTATAACTCTTGAAGCTATTCTAGTAAAAAAAACATATTTAATAGTTATTTGTTCACCAATCTTTACATCTGAATTACTGAGTTCTACTTTTAGAAACATATCATTAGTATTTGCATTAGATATTTCTTCGGAAACACTAATTGTAATATCTTCTGTTAAGTATATCTTTTTACCAACCTTAACCTCTAAATTAGGTATTTTTATTTCACCCGTTTTCTTTGGAATAATTCTCCATGATATTGATCGAGAACTAGATTTTTTTCCATTAATAAATTTATACTCACTACCAATATTTGGGCCTGAAATAATAGAAAAATAATCCAACATTGGTACAAAATTGATTTCTGGATTAGTATCAATATTTTTTAATTTGATAATAAAATCTAAAGATTCATTAAGACTGACATTTTTATTACTGACAATTGTTTCAATATTCTGGCATAGCAAGAAAGAAGAAAATAAAAGGAATGATAGTAATCTTCTCATTACCAATCCTTATTTGATTCTTGAGAATAATTCTTTTGCTTTCTTTTTTTATTTACTTTTTCATTTTCTTTGAGTGCATTTAAGATATTTTCAGCACTTTGGTTTGATTGTATTTGCTTATTTTGATTATTTCCAACTTGGGGAGATTCATTTTGAGGATTCTCATTATTATTTTCTGAATTATTTTTTTCGTTTTTTTCGTTTTCATTTTGAT
>DTWI01000161.1 GCA_012963075.1 Fidelibacterota bacterium | reverse complement strand
TTTACCAGTTGGGTTAATTAAGATTTTGGTATCATTTGTAATCCATTCAGAAGGAATTATTGGTTTAATAATTTCATTCAATACTCCATCTTTAAGTTTTTCATATGATATATTTTCATCATGTTGAGTGGAAAGAATAATGGTAGAAAGACCTTTAATCTGTTGACGTTTATCATCATAAATAACACTTACTTGACTTTTTGCATCTGGTCTTAGCCAAGGAAGCAATTTACTTTTTCTTACTTCAGATTGTTTCTTTACTAATTGATGTGATAAATCGATGGGTGCTGGCATTAAAGAAGGAGTTTCATTACATGCAAATCCAAACATTAATCCTTGATCACCTGCTCCTTGGTTTAAATATTTACCTTCACCTTCATTAACTCCTTGTGCGATATCAGGGGATTGTTGCGTAATATGATTAATAAATGCACATGTATTTCCATTAAATCCTAAGGCATCGTTATCATAACCAATATCATTAATAACTTTTCTTACGACTGATTCTAAATCTGGATTACCTTCCGATGTGATCTCACCTGCAATAACAACTAAATTATTTTTCACTAAAGTTTCACATGCTACTCTACTATTTGGATCGTCTTTCAGATATGCATCTAGCACCGCATCAGAAATTTGATCACAAACTTTATCTGGATGTCCTTCTGATACTGATTCTGATGTAAAAATATAGTCTTTCATTTTTTCTCCTACTTATGTAAATGATGTAATATATCTAACATACAAGAAGTATCATTCATCAAATAATAATGAATTACTGGTACCCCTGCATTGATTAATTCTTCGGACTGTTTGATTGCCCACCTAGTGCCTATTTCTCTGATATGTTGGATATTTTCTGATGCTTCTTTTTCAAGTTCACTTGGTAAATTGATATTAAACATTCTTGGTAAACTTTCTATTTGTCTTGGTTTGTCTAATATTTTAATGCCTGGAATAATCGGTATATTGATATTCTCTTTTCTGCATTTATCAACAAAAGAAAAATACTTTTTATTATCAAAACACATTTGTGTTACAGCATATGTTGCTCCTGAATCTATTTTTTGTTTCAATAAATTGATTTCTTTATCAAAATCATTTGAAAAAGAATGATTTTCTGGATAGCAACCAACTCCTATGCACATATCAATCGAGGAAGAATTAGAAATTTCATTCAAATATTTCCCTTTTGATAAATCTTTTATCTGTTGCACAAGATGGAGTGAATTTAGATTAATTGTTTTTCCATCATCAACGATTTTTTTAGGATTTCCATCTCCACTGATTGCTATTATATTTTGAATACCTAAAAAACTCAATTCTATTAAAGCATCTTCTGTTTCTTCTTTAGTAAATCCATTGCATATTAGATGTGCAACCGTATCGATATTAAATCTATTTTGTATAATACCGCATATACTAATAGTTCCTGGTCTTTTTCTCTTTAAAACTTTTTTACCATTCGTATATGGTTCTGGTGTAGAAGAGTGGCTCGTAACATCAATAAAAGGAGGATTAAATTTTTTAAGATCTTCAACCATATCCAGAATTATTTGAATGTTTCTTCCTCTTAAAGGGGGAATAATCTCGTAGCTGAACCTTGTAGAATTTGATTGTTCGATATGTTCGTTTACTTTCATAATGCAAGAATCTGTGGGAAAATTTTTCCTAATTTTTTTGAATTTATATTTTTTCTTTCAGAATAATCATCTAATTGTTCATTGGATATTCTAGAAATAGAAAAATATTTTGACTCTGGATGTGAAAAATACCAACCCGTTACTGATGAAGCGGGGTATACTGCAAAAGATTCTGTTAATTGTAACTTTGAATTATTTTTAATATCAAGCAATTTCCAA
>DTWI01000160.1 GCA_012963075.1 Fidelibacterota bacterium | reverse complement strand
ATACATTCTGGCCAAATTTCTGGTATAGGAGCAGTCGAAAATATTGATATGGGTATATATGATATTGAAGCGAAAGAATATCACCATAAATTATTTGATAACATACATGAATTAATTTCATTTCAAAGCAATATAGCATTAAAGGATAATCAACCATTTATTCATGCTCATATTACCATTGGAGATCACAATATGCAGGTATTTGGAGGTCATCTTTTTGAGATGAAAGTAGCAGCAGTTGGAGAATTTATATTACATAGTTTTAGTCAGAAGATTTATAGAAAAATTGATGACAAGATAGGATTAGCTACATTAAATTTATGCAAACTTTAAAAGGATATAGTAATGAATAAATTAAAAGCACCAAAACCTGTTGGACCATATTCAGTATTTAGGAATTTAAGCGGCGACTGTTGCCCTAATTGCTGGAATAATTGGGTTACTGCAGGGCAAATTCCCCTTGATCCAGATTCTGGAGAATTAAATAATGCTAGCGTTGAAGATGAGGTTGTACAAGTTTTTAATAATATAGAAGCTGTTTTGTCAGATAATAATAAAAGTTTAAAGGATGTTAAAAAATTTACTGTATTTCTTACAGATTTAAGTTATACGCCATTGGTTAATAAAGAAATTGAAAATAGAATACAAGATAAATATCCAGCACGTTCAACAATTCAAGTATCAGCCTTACCAATGGGCGCTAGAGTAGAAATTGAATGTCTAGGATAATCAGATTACTCATTATTATTTGTTTTTTTATTTCGTTTTTGTTTCCTCAGAAGAAAATGGATTTTCGTTCTGAAAGTGAACAATTAAAAGATCCAAAAACTGCGATGAAACGTTCTTTAGTCTTTCCTGGTGCTGGCCAGATATATAATGATCAAAATATAAAAGGGTATGCATTAATAGCTGGGGAAATATTGGCTTTATGGAGCTTTAATGAGAACAGGGAAAAGTATAGTAATTATGAAGAATCAGACAAATATTCTCGCAATCATTACTTGCGAGAAAGAAATCGCTTTGCATGGATTGCTATAGGTTTGTATTTTTACGGAATTCTAGATGCAGTTGTGGAAGCCCATTTAGATGACTTTGATAGAATTGTTAAAGAAAATAATCCAATGAAGGAAGAAGAAGATAGCAATGAGCAATAGAGAACAATGGAGTTCAAAAACAGGTTTTATATTGGCTGCTGCTGGTTCAGCAATCGGACTGGGTAATATCTGGAAATTTCCTTATATCGCAGGAGAAAATGGCGGAGCAGCATTTTTATTTGTTTATCTTGTTTGTATCCTAATGATTGGATTGCCAATACTAAATGTTGAAATCCTTCTAGGTAGAACAACACAAAAAAATCCTGTTGGAGCATTCAAAGTCTTACATGGTAATTCCCATTGGAAATATGTAGGTGGATTAGGCGTATTGGCTAGTTTTACAATCTTGTCTTTTTATAGCATTGTTGGTGGTTGGTCAGTGGCTTATACTTTTGAGGCACTGAGAGGTACTTTTCATTCATTTGAGACACCTCAAGTTGCTGCGGAGTTTTTCAATTTAAAGAATAGCAATCCTGCATGGGTTATAGGGTATCATACCATTTTTTTTGCTATAATAGTTGTTATCATATTATCTGGAGTTAAAGCCGGTATAGAGAAAGCAAGTAAATTTCTAATGCCAGTCTTATTTGCAATTTTAATGGTTTTAGTAGTCCAAGGATTGACGTTACCGGATTCTGATAAAGGAATGTCATTTTTATTTAATCCAGACTGGTCAAAGATTACTGCCAAAACTTTCCTGCTTGCACTTGGGCATGCTTTCTTTACTTTGAGTTTAGGCATGGGTGCGATGATGACATATGGGAGTTATTTGTCAGACAAGGATGATGTTGTAAACGCTTCTTATATGGTGGCGTTTTTGGATACACTCATTGCCATATTAGCAGGAATAGCTATTTTCACCGTTGTGTTCTCATCTGGATACGATCCTACTGCAGGCCCTGGTTTGGTTTTCCATGTATTACCACCACTGCTTGCTCAATTACCTGGAGGATATATTTTCGCACTTTTATTTTTCCTTTTATTAACAATAGCGGCAGTAACTTCTGCGATTTCAATTTTGGAGGTTAGCGTTTCTTATTTGGTGGATGAAATGAGATATTCTAGAAAAAAAGCAACTTTAATTATGGGTACATTAGTTTATTTCGCTGCTATTCCATGTGCATTATCTTTTAATGTGCTTCAGGATATGACAATATCAGTTCAAGGAAAGGCATTTACTTTCTTTGATACTGCAGATTATCTTGCTTCTAATATATTGCTACCTCTTGGTGGATTTTTCCTTGCTATTTTCGCGGGATATGTTTGGGGAGTGGATGAGGTTGTCAAAAATTTATTAAAAGGAGATTCTGGATCAGTATATTTTGGAAACACAATCCTCGAATCATCTTCATCTAAAAAGGTATTTGGTTTCTTGATAAGATATTTAAGCCCAATTCTAATTTTTCTTGTATTTTTGTATCAATTTGGTTGGATTTAGAATAGATGTTTAAGAGACTTTTCCCTCCTGAATCTTCTCGGTATCAACATATTCAGAATGCATTTAAAAAAATTGATGTTGATACAATAAATCGATTGGAAATTTTATTCCCCATGTGGATAATGTTTGCTTTCCAACATTACTTGGTCAAATCTTATGATATAGCAATTTATCAATTTATGGAGATTGACTTAAATAGAGATTATTTATTTTCAATGATTACTGAGGATTTAATTGGTGTTTTGAATATTTTACTTCATTCTTTGTTGTTTCTGTGGTTAATGAAAAAATTTGAATCTTTTGGTTTGTTTCGAATTGTCAAAATGGATTCTCAAACAAATTTTCTATTATTTTTATCAATTTATTCACTTATTGATGTAATGATATTTGGAAAAATGATGTTTCCATTAGCATTATTAATTTTAGTATTATATTTGTTATATCGTTCAGATAGTATCCAAATTAAGATTATATCTATTCTATTCACTGTTTTAGCCCTAATTCTTTCCTTATGCCAGGATGAACCTATTGTATCTACTGCTACAATGGTTTATTTGCCATTTTTGGTGGTTGCATTAATAGGAAAATCAGAACAATATGTTCACTATGCCCAAAAATATCTATTATTAATTTTATTTATATTTTTATCTACAAAAGAATTATGGTTTGGATTAATTGGTCTTGGGTACTTTTTATTCTTTTATTTTTACCATTATTTTTCCTCGAATGAAAGATATAATTGGTTAAAATTCGACACTAATTAATAATCTGCTGAATTTCTTTATCTTTTTTGTTAAATTGT
>DTWI01000159.1 GCA_012963075.1 Fidelibacterota bacterium | reverse complement strand
TTATATTTTATGTTTAGTATTAAATAATCGCGTTATTAATACTAGCCTTATCAGATAAAATATTTTCATGAAAATCATTAACTTTATTTCTGGAAAAGATCTAGGAGGGCCGAAGCAGTCTTTCTTACTCTATAGTGAAGTATTACTTAACCTGGGCTTTAAGGTTAACTCTGTAATTAGACAAGGCGCCCCGCTGAAAGATATCATGCAATCAATGGATATTGATGTGGACGAAGTTAGCTATATTCGATCAACTCATCCTTTATTTATAAAAAAATCTATACAAAAAATAAGAGAAGTGTTTAATCCAATGGATGCATCAGTAATTTTTGTACATAAACAATTAGATATTGAGTTGGTACGTGGTGCATTAGGTAATAATATAAAAATTATCGGCATTATCCACGGGTTTAATGCAAAACATGTTGAACATGCAGATGTGTTAATTGCTGTTTCAGAAAAGGTTAAACAATTCTTAATAGATAGTGGGTGCACCAAGCCAATCCATATTGTTCCCAATATGGTAAAAATTGGCAAAGACGCGACTTATCAAGATTTGCCAAAAACACCACTGATTGGTGCAATGGGCATGTTTAGGAGAAAAAAAAGCTTTCATATACTAATCCAAGCGTTAGCCTTATTAAAACAAAGAAAGGTTCCATTTAAGGCGGTAATTGCAGGCCAGGGACGTATCACCTGGTATTTACAGTATTTACGCTGGAAGCTAGATTTAACACACGAGCTCACGATGCGAGGCTGGGTTCCAAATGATGAACGAGATGAGTTTGTTGATAGCATTGACTTATATGTACTACCCTCGCGCACTGAAACATTTGGCATGGTAGTGGTTGAAGCTATGGCAAGAATGAAAAGGGTGATTGCTACCAAATGCGGCGGCCCTGAAGAAATTATTACTGATGGTATTGATGGCTTCTTGGTAGAAAAAGAAAACCCAGAGGCTATGGCTGATAAGTTAGAGGAGTTAATCAACAACCCTGAAGAATCAGAAAAGATTCCTACTGCCGCCTATCAAACTGCCACAATTCACTACTCTCTGGAAAGCGTATCCAAGTCTCTTTCTAAAACTATTGACTCCTGTTTGGAGGGTTAATTTAGTTTCTATTAAACAATTCGATATTACTCTTCATTTTTTGAAGTGACCAGTTCCACCATCTTAACTCTTCAATTTCAATTATCTTCTCACTATTAAATCTATATTTGATAATTTTTGCTGGGTTACCTGCAGCTATCGCATAAGAAGGGACATCTTTAGTAACCACACTACCTGCGCCAATAACTACGCCATTCCCTATCTCTACGCCCGGTAAGATTATGACTGAATCTCCAATCCATACATTATGCCCTATAACAATATTTTTGCGACTTGCAGCCTTTGTTTCTGCCCCAATACGCCTTTGTAAGGACAACTGCAGATTCATAAAGGATGTGTCATGATTGGAGGTAATGATCTTTATATCACTCCCTAAGGCGCAATATTTTCCAATTTCACATTTGCCCGAACCTTTAATTAATATCCTTCCATTAATCCTACTCCCTGAACCTATGGCAGTATCAGAACTAATGACAGACTTTTTTGAAATAAATAGACCGTTGTCAGCCTTTACATTTCTAAAATATAATAAAAATTTAAAATAATTTCTATTTTTGGTATTAATTCTAAACATTTACTATCATCTAACTACAAACCATTCATTTAACAAAGATTCTTTATTGTATTCGTGTTTTGAATACTTACCACCCCTATACTTCTGTATATTTTTCCCTGACTCGCTAACTACTGCATGTGCAGCGCCAGTATCCCATTCCATCGTTGGTCCAAGTCTTGGGTAAATATCAGCCTCACCTTCTGCAACTAAGCATATTTTCAGAGAACTGCCAATTGAAATCAGCTCTTTTTCTTTGTCTGTGTCTATCGCATCGACAAACCTTTGTGTTTCATCTGACATGTGTGAACGACTGGCAACGATCTTATAGGTATTGCGAAGCTCTGCTGTTTTAATAGGAAGTTTTTTCCCATCCTTGAAAGCGCCTTCACCTTGCTTTGACCAATAGCACTTATCTAGCGCCGGGGCATAGACCACACCAAGTATCGGTGTATCTTTATAAATGAGTGCGATGTTTACAGTAAATTCACCATTCT
>DTWI01000158.1 GCA_012963075.1 Fidelibacterota bacterium | reverse complement strand
TAAAAACCCTTTGGATAGCAAAGTGGGAGATGGTTATCCCTGTCTTGATTTTGTTTGGTGTATTTGGCGGCTTTACAACATTGGTGGAAACAGCAGCAATTACGGTAGTTTATATCCTGATAATAGAGACATTAGTTTATAAAGATTTAGAATTAAACAGTCTTCCTAAGATCGTCGTGGATTGCGCAACCCTGGTTGGTGGAGTGTTAATTATTCTTGGGGTAGCCATGGGAGTGACAAGTTATCTAGTAGATGCACAAATTCCCATGCATTTATTATCCTGGGTTAAGGAAACAATAACATCGAAATATGTTTTTCTCCTCATGTTAAATGGGCTTCTACTGCTTGTAGGGTGCATGATGGATATTTTTTCTGCAATTATTGTTTTTGTTCCTCTTATCAGTCCCTTAGGACATTATTTCGGGGTAGACCCTGTACATTTAGCTATAATATTCATTGCAAATTTAGAATTGGGTTTCCTCACACCTCCAGTGGGGATGAACTTATTTTTATCTGCTTACCGGTTTGATAAAAGTATGCCTTTGATCTATAAAGCGACATTACCCTTTTTTGTTATCAGGTTTCTGGTTGTTTTACTCCTTACTTATCTCCCGATCATTTCACTTGGATTGTTACATTAAAAATGGTTTTGGAGATTTGGAACAAATCTGATCCTGATCAATATAAATGTGTGGAAAATCACACTTTTGAAACAGTACTTGACAAGTGAAAGGTTCAAAGGATATATTCCCGGGAGTAAATGGAAAACTTAATGACATATCGCTAACCGTTCTAAATACAAGGCCCTGTCTTTCGGGTCTCACAATTAATAACAATTTGAAACAACGGGAAAGGTAAGCCTAATGAAGCGTTTAGCAATATGTTCAGGATTATTACTTATAACACTTGTTAACCCTGTGTTCAGTGTGGGGGAAGCAGGAGCAATATTTTTGTTAATTGCACCGGGAGCAAGAGCCGGTGGTTTGGGGGAAGCCCAGGTTGCCGTAACGAATGATGCGTACGCCAGTTATTGGAATCCTGCGGGTCTAGGATTTTTAAAAGGACAGGAATTGTCGTTGATGTATGTCCCCGAATGGCTACCGGGATTTAACCTGGATGATATGTACTATTCTTTTGCTGCATACCGAAAACATTACCCCTACCTTGGGACAATTGGAGGTCATATAATATTTTTAAGCCTAGGTGAGCAAACCCGCACCGATGAATCAGCAAATTATCTTGGCACCTTTTCCAGTTATATGGCTGCATTTACGATATCTTATAGTGCATTATTATCTGATAACAGATCTTTTGGATTAAATGCAAAAGTATTTCATCAACAGCTTACGGATCTAGGTGCAGGAGCTGAAAAGGGCAAAGGCTATTCTACTGATTTTGGTTTTGATATTGGATATATGCACAAAGAGTTTTTATCGCAACGTCTTGATTTAGGATTGACTATCACAAATATTGGCCCGAAGGTATCCTTCATAGATCCAGCCCAAGCAGATCCTCAACCCACCAACTTTACATTGGGATT
>DTWI01000157.1 GCA_012963075.1 Fidelibacterota bacterium | reverse complement strand
TTTGGCGGATAAGTTGGTGTCAATGGTCAGACGTTCATTAAAACTGTTATCAGTCAGTGTAATGCGCGAAAATTCCAAGTCTAGTTTTGGAGCAAGTTGAGCGGGCGGAAGACCAATTATTTCAGATATCAATTTTTTCTCCTGTTCACCAAGAAATTTATTCATTTCAGTAACAAGCAGTCGTTTTTTTACGGTTCGATTTTTATTATTTTTAATTTTTATTTCAAAAAATGATTTATTATTACTGCTGTATTGCCTAAATCGGACTTTAAACCGTTTCCTATTTTCATTATGGTGCTGATTATAAAAAAGGAAATCATCTGTATCAAAATAGGTGGTCTCATATGTAAATACTAAGTTATTATTAATCTTTAATATTCTGTAAAACGGTTTTATTTTTTCTAAAATCAAAGGTAATTGAATCTGATTAAATACAAATTTTGTATCCTGACGATCAAGAAGTTTAACTTTATCTAATTCATCCAAGGAGACCGTCTGAAAGTTATCTAGTAAATATTGGAGTGAAAAAAATTTGTTTTTATTCATCTCAAACAAATTAGTATTTAGTTTTTTCAAATCCTTCTTAATTCGATAAATAGTTTTTGACTGCACTATTACGTTGTGATGCGTGAGACTGCAAACCAGCTAATGCTGCTTGAAAATCTCCGCTCGAATTTAAAAATGTAAACCCACTTTTTTCTTTAATAACTGATGAATTAATAAGTTGTGAATATTTATCGTATTTCAATATCAATAGATCATTATTAAAGGCCCCAATTATCGATTCTTCTACAAAAGCATCGTATATAGATTTATAATAGTAATTATCATAAATATATTCGATCAAAGGCCATTGCCCATTTTTTGATAAATTCGAAAAATTTAGATTAAGCGCACCGCCTTGCTTACCTGTTTGCAGTGCCTCATTATTATCCCAAGGGATCCATGTCAATTTTTTGGTTTCCGGATTATTATATAGAAAATAATTATGTGTCATTCGCCCATATGTATCCCAGTTTTGTATTACTGTATTATAAGCTAAGTATTTGAGAAAAATTTTTGTATCAAAAATGGAATCTAGTTCTGTTTGCCAATCACTTGGACTGGTTGTCCTTAGTTCTGAATGTAATACTGTAAATAGATTTTCTATATCTGTCCAATCAGAATCGTCTTCATTTGTGTTTTTTGTAAAGTGAGCTTTATTAAAACTTCCTTTGCGAAAACTTGCACCATCTCCTTCAGGCTTATACAAATTCCCATTTGATTTACTGAATTGATTTTTAATAACCGTGTCATCCATTTCTTCTACAATAGTGTATAAACCAAAATACTGAGAGCCTTCACCATGATCTACATACACTTCACAGAAAGAAGTATGTGCACTAACAAGTCCAGCTTCATAAAATATCTCACCAGCCACTTTTTCTCTTAAAAATGATTTATCTTCAAAATTATTTTTCAGACTTAATTGTTTAAAACCATAAAATCGTTGATTATCTATTTGCGGGTATTCATCTTCAAATTCGTCAAAATCTAATTTGAATGCTAACTTCAAAAGTCCACGTGACCATGTACTTACTAAACTTGAATTTCCTTTAAAACGGACACCTGCTCGATACCACTTTTTACCATTATATATTATATCTCCTGGTACCCACATTGGATCTTCTGAAGTATCCAAACCACCTGGGCCTCCTGGTTTTCCCGGTCCTCCTGGACCTCCCGTACCCGGTGCCCCATGTAATTCCTCCATATTATTAAGCATTAGACCCCAACGATCACTATTTATAATAATATCAATTCGTTTTACTTCATTATCTGGAAAGACTTCAGAAAAATTTGGATTGTCTAATTTACTGTGCGTTTCTTGGGACCAATCATCGGTATTAAAATCTTTATCATCAAATATAATTCCATTGGATTCTGGCGATGTTTCATCTGAATTTTCACAGCTGATTAAAAAAAGCATTACAAAAAATAAAGCAAAGATTTTATTGCGTTTAATTTTTTCCATTAGCTATCAGACTAAAATTGTCATTGATAGTTAAAATATACTATTAATTATTTCTCGCAAATTCAAGTTGGTTCATGAACTCATACAAATTGTTTTCCCATTCTTGCAAGGACAAAGCATCTGAATGTTCCTCGTCAGCTTCTTGGGTAGCTGCTCTTATTTG
>DTWI01000156.1 GCA_012963075.1 Fidelibacterota bacterium | reverse complement strand
GAATTCGAATTTCTTGCCGCAATTTTGAAGAATTTCAATAGCGTCGGTGTAATTCATGCGAACGAAGTCAGAGCTAACGAGCTTTTCTAAACGCTCAACCGCATCTTTCTTAATGCGCTGGGCGAAGAATGCCATATCATCAGGTAACTCTTCTAGCACCGCTTTACACACATACTTCAACATGTCTTCAGCAAGCTGCGCTACGTCTTTAAGTTCAGCAAAAGCCACTTCAGGTTCGATCATCCAGAATTCTGCAAGGTGGCGAGACGTATTTGAGTTTTCAGCGCGAAACGTTGGCCCAAAGGTATAAACCTTAGACATAGCCGTACAGTATGTTTCAACATTAAGCTGACCTGATACTGTTAGGTAAGTTTCTTTACCGAAGAAATCTTCTGAGTAATCAACGTTGCCTTTGTCGTCTAGCGGAAGGTTCATCATATCAAGTGTTGATACGCGGAACATTTCACCCGCGCCTTCTGTATCGCTAGCCGTTAAAATTGGGGTAGAGATCCAGTAGTAGCCTTTTTCATGGAAAAAGCGGTGAATGGCCTGTGATAAACAGTTACGCACTCGTGTAACCGCACCGATAACATTAGTGCGAGGGCGCAAATGTGCGTATTCACGTAGATATTCTATGCTGTGGCGCTTTGCCGCCATTGGGTAGGTATCAGGGTTTTCAACCAAACCTACAATTTCTACAGACAATTTGTTGGATTTTGCAAATTGTTCAGCAATTTCAATTGCTTTATTTGATCCTTTAGAATTATTTACGGGTAATAAAATTTTGTATTGTTTCTTAACAGAATAATTTTTTACAACCAATACTGAACTATCAATAAACTGAACCAAATTATGATGCATTCCCTTATTGTTGCCACCCCCTATGATTGTAATATCATGATTGTTATCTTGTACCTCTGAACGTAATTGTTCAATAATTTCTCCAGTACGTAAAATGAGATTAATTTTATTCGAATGTTTTCCTTTTAGCAATACGCGCATTCGCGATTGTTCTTCATCTATTAAGAGATAATCATTAAAAGTGGCTACTTTTTCTTCTTCAATATATTCTTTTGATTTTAAAAAGTCATATGCCCATTCAAGTGTTCTTACTCCAGGCCTGTATAGTTGTCTTTCATCAAGACTTTGATGAACAATACTGACATCTTTTTCAGCGAATTGACTAATCTTTTTCCCAACATATGCAATTGTAGTGCTGGCTTCGAACGAATTAGAAACCTTCATTCCAAGATCTAATGTTAGTTTGGAATATTCTCTACCACCAATTGCAATTAAAATGTTCATAGTGTTACCCAATAAAATTTTGAGACCAAATATAAAATAAGAATTGAACTAGAAAACATCAACAACCCAACTCTAAAAAAAATTTTAATACTAACTAGGCCAGTTGAATAGATAATCATAGCTGTTGGACACGAGATTACAGTTAAGAATGAAAAACCAGATGCAATTGCAGCCGACATTCCAAAAGAAATATCATTGGGTTGCAGTTCAATTGCCATTGGTCCCAATAATGATGTTGTAGCCGAACTTGTGAAAAAATTTGATGTTAAACCAGTTAGTATTGCCATGAATGACCAACTAAAAGATGAATCTTCTGGAAAAGATGATGTTAGTTCATTAAATTTTTCAACTAGCCAAGACGCCGCACCTGTTTCGTTAATTTGAAATCCAAGTGAGATTGTTGCTGCAAATAACAGAATTACTCCCCAATTAGTATTTTTATTGATTACTTCCCATGGTACCATTCCACAAATCATAAATATGAGTACACCACATAAAGAAATAATTCCAAGCCCTAGTTCTTGGTTAAATAAAAACCAACTGGTTATAATTAAGCCAATAATTAAACAAGAAAAGAGGTGCTTGATATTGGTTGCACTGTTTGATTTCGCAATAGATCTTTTGTATCCCTGAACTCGTACGTTGTCTAGTGAGGTTGGGAATGCAAATTGGAGAACAAAATAAGCAACAACCAATTGAATCATTAGAATTGGGTATGCATATTTTATCCAATCCCAATAATCAATTTGAATGTTGGTAAATTCTTGTAGATAATTAATCATAATAACATTGCGAGCTCCACCTGATGGAGTACCAATTGATCCAATAATTGTTCCATATCCTATTGAAAATAAAACTAATAAAATTGCATTTTTTCCATCTAGTGTTGAAGAGTCTACGTTTTTAATAATAGCTAATCCTATAGGTAGCATAATAGCAATAATAGTATGTTCGCCTAAAAAAGAAGAGAGAATGGCAGAAACCACCATTAATCCTGCGAGGAATAATCGTTTGCTTTTCCCAAAAATAGCGATAATAATTTTTGCCAATCTGATATCTAGTCCTTGATGAACAATTGCAATGGCGAACATCAAAGATCCCATTACAAATAAAACAGCATCATTCATGAATGATGATGCTATGACATCAGCTGGAGCTACTCCTAATAGCACCTGTAAGACCAGTGTGAGTAGTGCTATTGCTGGAAAAGGGATTGGTTCAGATGTAACCAGAATAAATACCATAAATAAAATTATAAGACTATGATAAGCTGGAACGGTAAGTCCGATTGGTGTTGGTAGACTTATAAAGATTAATGCAAATATTATGCTAAAAACAAACCATTTTTTTTGAGAAAACCAATATAAAATAGATGATGATACAATTTTGTAGTAATCTTGCATTGGGTTAATTTATTTAATAAATCGAAAAAAACATAAGTTTAAAAGTTAATCCTTCTCCTATTTAGTGCTTGACTGCTTTGCTAATTAAGATGTAATGTTTAGTCTACTTTAATGATACAAATTAATTAGTATGCAATTATTTTCCAGATGGACTAATAACTTTGCTGGAATTTTTTTGATGGGGGTCTTTTTACTTTTATTTTCTCTGTCATCTTTTATATGGTATTATGGATCTCCTTATTATACTGATGTCGGGTACGCGCCTGTTCAACCAATTCCATATAGCCATAAATTACATGCTGGAGATTTGGGAATTGACTGTCGATACTGCCACGTTGGCGTCGAACAATCTTATTCTGCTGTTATTCCACCAACAGAAACATGTATGGGATGTCATACCTATGTGAAAACAGATAGTGAAAAATTAAAATTGGTGCGAGAGAGTTGGGAAACTGGAAAACCTATTGAATGGATTAAAGTACATATGCTTCCCGAATATGCTTATTTCAATCATAGTGTTCATGTAAATTCTGGCGTTGCTTGTATTTCTTGTCATGGAAATATTGCAGAAATGGAAGTTGTATATCAAGTAAAGCCACTAAGTATGGATTGGTGTTTAGATTGCCATAGATCTGATAGCCCTGAAGTGAGGCCAGTAGACCAAGTAACTAATATGTATTGGACTCCACCTGATGACTATGATCAGTTTGTAGCATCGTTTATTGAACAACATGATAATACAAGACCAGTAGCGGATTGTCAACAATGTCACAGATAAAAAATAAAAATCAAGGATTTGTAAAAACAAACCATAACGGTGAAGAAAAAGCAAATTCTCATCAATTTGGGTATTGGAAAGGTTTAAAAGACATTTCATCTACAGATGATTATGATAAATATTTAAAACAATCAGAACATCATGAAGATAGCAATGTTTCAAGAAGAAATTTTCTGTCTTTAGTGGCAGCATCTATAGCCTTGGCAGGATTGGAAGGTTGTAAGAAACCAGTTCAGAAAATTATTCCTTATGTAGACGCTGAAATTGGAACAATACCAGGTATTCCTAAATATTATGCAAGTACAATGCCATTTCAAAATAATGCAATTGGAATTTTGATTGAAAACCATGATGAACGACCTGTTAAAGTAGAGGGCAATGAGAAACATCCAACTTCCCTTGGGAAATCAAATACCTTTAGTCAAGCAACTGTATTAGATATGTATGACCCTGATCGTGCTAGAGGATTAAAACTTGATGGGAAGAAAGTGGCTTGGTCAGATTATGTAAAATATGCTAAATCTATTTATGATTCAAATGGAGAAGGACTAGCAGTTTTATTACAAGAGTCATCTTCTCCAACACTCAATGTTCTTCGAGATAATTTTGCAAGAACATATCCTAATGCCGATTGGGTAGTCTATGATCCAATCAATAATGAAAATTTATATCTAGGTATTAAAAAAGCATTTGGAAAAAAAATGCAACCTTATAATCGTTTGGAGAATGCTCAAACAATTTTATCTATTGGTTCTGATTTTCTTGGATGTGATGATAACAATATTTATCACACAAAGAAATTTGCACAAAATAGAAAATTGGAAAATGAAAATAGCACAATGAATAGACTTTATGTTGTAGAAAGCTCCATGACTTTAACAGGTGCGAATGCAGATCATCGATTAAATGTATCTGTTGGTGAATTCAACTCAGTATTAAAAGAATTGTGTAGTGAATTAAAAAAATTAGGACTAAAAACTGATGCTAGAAGTGTCAAAACATCAAATAATTTGTGGATTAAAACTGTTGCAGAAGAATTAATAAAGAATAAAGGTAATTGCATTATTCTTGGAGGGAATCATCTGTCAGCCGAAGCTCATGCTGTTATTGCAATGCTAAATAATCAATTAGTTGCTCCTATTGATTATTATCCATTGACAAAATCTCATGTAACTTCTTCAAAAGATTTAGGTGTTCTTTGCAAGAAGATGGAAAAAGGAGCTGTTAAAAATCTAATTATTCTAGGGGGTAATCCTGTTTACAATACCTCAGCAGATTTAGAATTTGCAACATTAATGAAAAATGTTGAAAACATAGTTCATTTAAGCAATATCTATGATGAAACTTCAAAACATTCTAATTGGCATATAGCAGAATCTCATTTCTTTGAAACCTGGGGAGATGCGATGACTTATGATGGATATCCAAGTGTTATTCAACCACAAATTAGACCTTTGTTCCAATCAAAAAGTGTGATTGAAATACTAATTCCATTGGTATATGGCAAAGAAAAAAGGTCTT
>DTWI01000155.1 GCA_012963075.1 Fidelibacterota bacterium | reverse complement strand
ATTTGGTCTTTCATTGTTTCAAATATAGATGCATCTCTGTAGAATGATGCAGGTAGTGTTTCGGCTTTAGAAACGTCTTTATGAATATTGAATTGAGAAGCCAATAATACTCTTAATTAATTATTAAACAAGAAACTCACTTTGAATCCAAGATGTGTTTCCCCAAAAACTCTAGATAGAGTGGGTTCAACAATAAACTGTGTATTTATCGATTGTTTGAATACCGTCCCTTGATCAAACACAATTGGAAAACCAAAATGAACGTTGGCATGACTTTTTGTACTTGAAACTGTCTCTTCAGTAGCAATATCCCCTTCAATAACTATAGTTTCTATGTGAATATTTTTTTCATTAATAAAATTTAACGTCAAAGTCGGTACTATACGAAATTGTGCACTTGTTTCAAGATTCTTATACGCACCTACTTGCACAGTATAATATTTTTTATGAAAGTCTTGGTCTAACGCATCTAATACATCGCTATTATAATCACTCGCTCCATATCTTAAACCAAATAATATATCAACAGGCATATTTGTATTATTATTCAAGTAATAAGTAAAACCCAATGAAAATCCTTGATTGCTTAGATCAGGATTATTTGATCGAAAATCACCAGAAAAATCAAACTCACCTTCTGCGACATCATATTCCTCTTTACTATTAAAAAATGAATATCTATAAGAAAAATCTATTCCAAATAATCCATTATAAACATATCCAACATTCACTGAATTATTGTAATTATCTCTTAAAAAATCGCCCTCACCAAAAAAATCTAGACTTCTATCATACTCAAAAGAAGCTATAATCCCATTCTGACCAGGAAGTACCACATGTCCTTGTGCAACTAGAAAAGTTGAGAAAACGATAACAGATAGAAATTGTTTAATTGTCATAAGAGATATTACAAAACGAATAATTGATTAAAAATTTATTTTTTATTTATTTCAATTAAAGAAAATAATTGATTATAAATATTTAATGAAGTTCCAACGATTAAATCTCTAATAACCCCAGTTTCATCCACAATCCAATGCGTTGGATATACGCTAATATCAAAATCATACATAAAATTTAAATCAACTGGTGCATGTACATAATTAAATTCAGTCGTTTTAAGGAAAATCTCTAAATCTTCTTTTTTGTCAAAAGTAAATGATAAAAAATTGATATCAGACTCTTTATAATCCTCAACCAATTGGTTTAATACAGGCATTTCGATAATACATGGTCCACAATTCATATACCAAAAATTTACCACAAGTGTTGAACCTAAATAATCAGAAAAACTTTTTTCTTCTCCATTCATTAAAGAAAATTTCTTTTCAGGCAATGGTTGATTTTGCCATTTATCTAGCAAGCGTTGTCTGAAAACTTGTGCCTGTCCTCCACTCTTTCTTAGTTTATCTTCTTTGATTAGATTGTCAATTACATCATCTGGAACAAATTCTTTCAAATCATCAAAAGTTTTAAATAGAATATATTCAGTATTATTATCATTAAAACTTCTTAGTGCTTGTAGGCCTTCTGTATTTTGAACTATACTATCTTTTTGGCTTTCTGTTAGAATATTTCCTTGAGCATCTAGAAAAATAATTTTTTCAGCCTGCACATTATTTTGAGGTGAAGAAGCCTGAGATATATTTGAATTTTCTTGTTTTTCAGGTGAGAGTGATGCTTCTGTTTTGTCACATGATAAAATCACTAAAAACATGATTGGTAATAAATAATTTTTCATTCGCGATATCGATTCCTATATAACCTTAAAAAAAATAATAAAGATGTAAAGACACAAAAGATACAAAAGATAATAAATATTTGCTCAAAATGATTTGCAATCCATTGTGCTATGTCAGATAATTCTTCTTTTTTTGCAAAAAACATGGTACAATATAGCCATTAATGATGATAAAGATATTACCATACTTACTATTAATCTTCGCTATAGGCGTTGGAGTATTATTGATAACTAGTTTTAAAGCAAAAACAAAAAATATTATCCTAAACACAAACAATATTGCTCCAAAAAAAAGTTTTTATGAATTAGAAGCTATTTCTATAGATGGAAAGAAAATCAGTTTTGATCAATACAAAAATAAAAAAATATTGATTGTAAATGTTGCATCAAAATGTGGATATACCTATCAATATGAAGGGCTTCAAAAACTTCAAGATATCTATCAAGATAAAGTCATTGTTCTTGGGTTTCCAGCAAATGATTTTTTTAATCAAGAACCTGGAAGTAATGAAGAAATTGAAGAATTTTGTGAAATAAATTATGGTATTATATTTCAAATGTTTGAAAAAACTACCACAAAAGGAAAAAAACAAAGTCCAGTATATCAATGGTTAACAAACAAAGATTTCAATGGATGGAATGCTCAACGACCAACATGGAATTTTTGTAAATATTTGGTTAATGAAAAAGGTGAATTGGTTGGATTTTTTAATTCTAAAATAAAACCTCTCTCCGAAGAGATTACAAGCTTGCTATAAGTAAGCTAGGCATACAGTAATATTAAACTTATTGCCATTACAATCATTCCAGCAGTTACTCCTATAATAGGATCGCTAGGCTTTCCATACGCTTTTGATACAGGTAATAGT
>DTWI01000154.1 GCA_012963075.1 Fidelibacterota bacterium | reverse complement strand
TCACGTGTGCGGGCAACCGTACCGAGGTTTCGAATCCCTCTCTCTCCGCCACACCTAGATTTTATAAGAACCTACAAAAAAAATTGTAGCCTGTAATCCTAGTATTTAACTGGCTAAATACCTACCATAGTCCAACAACTTCCTATAATATTCTATTGATTCTAGCATACATTTGGGGGTATAATTGGGGGTATAAATATATTATATCCCTAATTTAACTATAAATGAGAGATTATGCCTTCAGATAAACTTACAGAACTGGGAATAAGAAAGTCTAAGTCAGGTATAAAAGAAAAGAAATTATTACTGCTATACAGATTGAGAAAACTTATACCAAACAAGAAGTCTTAGAAATGTATTTGAACACAGTGCATTTTGGGCATGGTACTTATGGAGTTGAATCCGCAGCAAAACGATATTTCAATAAAAAAGCATCAGAATTAACAATTGGCGAATCAGCAATGCTTATTGGTTTATTACCGTCTCCAGCAAATTATTCACCATTAAGAAACTTAAATAAATCCATTGAAAGACGTTCCATCGTTTTAAAATTAATGTATAACCAAGACTACATTTCTCACGAAGAATATATGGAACACAACAGTATTATTCCTGACAATATTTTCTATGAAATCCCAAAAAGTAAAGCACCTTATTTTACAGAATATGTACGAAGAACATTGGAAAAAATAGATGAAGAATTAGGGATTAATATTTACCAAGATGGTCTTAAAATTTATACCACTCTTGACTATGGTTTGCAACAAATTGCTGAGGATGTTGTAATGAAGACGCTTCGCAATAACCAAGATGAATTTAATAATCAGCTTTTTGCTGATAGTGAACGTTTCTCAAAATTAGGTTATTTATCAATTTTCCCAGAAGATTCTGTAAAAATGATGCTTAATGGTCAAATGCAATTATATAAAGAGTTAAGAAAAAATTTATTAGTTCAATGTGCATTTATTGCATTGGACACTAGAAATGGTGAAATCCTAGCAATGATTGGAGGAAGATCTGATTATGTTGATGAATATAATAGAGCAACACAAGCAAGAAGGCAACCAGGTTCTGTCTTTAAGCCTTTTATTTATACAGCTGTAATTGATAACAATTACCCTGTTACTACTCAATTGCTGAATCAACCAGTTTCCCTATATAGAAACAATGCAAAAGGTGAAAAAGAAAAATGGACACCAAAAAATTACGATAATAGTACCGGAGGATTAACCACATTAAGAGAAGGATTAAGAAGATCATTAAATTTAATTTCTGTACGCATGGTTCAAGAACTTGTGCCTGCACAGGAGGTCAAAAATCTTGCAAAAAGAATGCAAATTAAATCTCCGATTCGTGCTGTTGATGCTCTTGCACTGGGAACTTCAGAAGTTACTCCAATGGAAATTGTTGCTTCCTATTCAATTTTTTCTAATCAAGGAATTTATTCTTCCCCAATTGCAATTACAAAAATTGAAGACAAATATGGACAAATCATCAAAGAATTTAGTACAACACAAAAAGAAGTACTTAGTCCCGAAACAGCATATGTAGTAACAAATTTGTTACAAACTGTTATTGATAAAGGAACAGGGGGAAGTGCAAGATGGAAATATAGATTTAGGCATACAGCGGCAGGTAAAACTGGAACAACTCAAAATTGGAGTGATGCATGGTTTGTAGGTTTTACTCCCAATATATCTGCTGGAGTTTGGTTTGGAGTAGATCAGTCTCCAATTAGTTTAGGAGAAGGACAATCTGGGACTACAGCAGCATTACCAGCTTGGGCATTATTTATGAAGGAAGCACATGAAAAATTGGGTATTCCGGATGAAGATTTTGTAATGCCAGAAGGGGTAGTCGAAATTGAAATAGATGCGGATACAAAGTTGCTTCCAAATTCAAGTACAAAGAAAAGAGAAAAAGAAATTTTCTTTAAAAATAATAGACCTACTAACTAATTCTGTTTATCAGAAAGAAATAAAAGTATTCCACCCACAATAAATAAAATGATATTTGGCATCCATGAACCAAATGTTGGATCCAAAAGATTTCTATCTGCTAATTGTTCTCCCCATATTAATAAAATATAATACACAAGAAAGAATACAATACTTAACCCTGATGCAATCGTAATTCCCCCTCTTTTAACCAAGATTCCAAGAGGAGCACCAGTCATTGCAAATAAAAGACAGGCAAATGCAAGTGTAAATTTTTTGTGAATTTCTACAAGATATTTGTTGTTCATTTTTTCATAATTAGAAATCAACATAAATTCGTTTTCTAATTGTCTAGAGATATTATTAAATGATCGTAATTTTTCTTTTTTTTCATATTCAGGAATAGAAATACCGTCTTGATAAATTTTGTCAGCTGTTATTCGTTCATTATTTTCTTTGAGAACTTCAATAGCCATCAATATGCTATCTAAATTCATATCTTTATTCCATTGAATTTTATTATTATCAAGTAATGTTTTAATTCTTTTATCAATCTGAGCCGTGTATTGTTTATTTTTTTTAATTTTTTCAATCATTTGTGGTACTTTCATTTCTCGATCTGTACGAATAGACTCACTACTTCTATTTAACAGTAAATCATCTATAGAAACAGTAATTTGATGTGTAGAAAATTTGATTTTTCTATAATGGTTATAATTTTCTAGATCAATTTCATGTATTTCGCCATTTTCTAAATCTAGAATCACAATCTCTCCATTTGAAGTCAATCTTCCTTTTTCAGCATAAATGGTTGTTTGTTCAGATCCAGAACTTTTACTAAATATTTTTATATCTTTGAATTCATTGCCATCCATTTCCCTTACAATCATGCTATATTGTGGAATGGTGTTAATAAAATAACCTGGTTCAATAGTTAATTCAGGTTTTTTTTGATAAATATCTTTTGCAAGCAAACGAGCATGGTAATTCATATCAGGAAGAACAAAATTATTAAACAGACAAAGCAGTAAGCCAATCAATCCACCAAACAAGACAGCAGGTTTAATAATACTAAATACGCTTACTCCTGCTGCTTTTAACGCTGTTACTTCATTATCTTGAGACATTCTACCATAGGTCATTACTGTTGAGATTAACAACGACATGGGAACTGATAATGCAATAATCCATGCTAAGTTTAGATATAAATACTCAAGAATAATCCATACATCTAATCCTTTACCTAAAAATCGATCAACAGCTCTAATCAGAAATTGCAAAAATAATACCATTGTTATTACTCCTAAAGACAATAAAAATGGAATTAACGATTCTTTAATTAGATATTTATTTAGTGTACTCATTCTGAATATCTAAAAATTTAACTCTACTTGTTTAAAAAGATAAACTATAATAAATTTCCACGCTTAAATTTAAGCCAATGGTGGATGTAGCTCAGTTGGTTAGAGCCCCGGCTTGTGGAGCCGGCTGTCGTGGGTTCGAGTCCCATCATCCACCCGTTCG
>DTWI01000153.1 GCA_012963075.1 Fidelibacterota bacterium | reverse complement strand
ATGTTATATTTGAAGTTGAAAATAAAAGATAGTTATTAACATTAAAGTTTTCGTTAAGGAATTGTTGAACTCTAACCTGTGAAATATTTGATTTTTGAGAAATGATATAATTTTCGGCACTATTTTTTAGCTGTTTTTGAGATGGGTTTAGCCATATAACCATAAAAAGTGCCACAAAAAGTAAAGTGGCAGTATTTCTATTATAGAATAAAGTTAAAAAGCGACTATTTTTGGTCAATTCTTTACAATAAATCTAGTTTTAGATATGTTGATGATTTTTCCGAGTCTATCTTCTGAAGAAAAATTGATCAAATCAACGTCTGCATAACCTAATGGGCCAGTACCAAGCCTACCAATGACTACGAATCCAAAACGGTAAATTGGATAAACAATAAATCTTTCATCCCCAGAAATAGAGGATACCACGTCTGAATCCGTATCAGGAAAATAATGTAGAGGAATGTCACCCATCATAGGTGTCTCTAGGTAAGTTACGAGTGATTCACGTTTGATTATATCAAATGCAATATTAAAGTCATAATCTCTAGTTTTATCATAATTTCTGGGAGGTTTAGGAACGGAAGGCTTTATTGCAGTTATTGTTATTTTTGGTTTAGGGGTTGTTTTAATTTTTTTCTTAATCTTATTAATTACCGGAATTACTTTTTTAGCAGGAACTTTCTCAATTGGTAGTACTTCCAATACTTTTGTGGGCCCAATCATAAAATCAAAATCATTTGCCAACGACCAGATTAATTGCCCAATATTTGTTGAAAATAATTTCTGTTGTTTTATCATTCTTAAGCTTAAACCGCTTAATTCATTTTTTACGGTTACTTGTCCGTCAATAGTTACAAATTGATCTTGTCCTTTATCAAAGGATAAATTCATTAAGGCAGAATGTTGCTTCTCAATCCTCACTTTAGAATTTTGCGATACAAAATCTGTCGATTTTGATGAACGCATTATGTTAACATGAATTTTACCTTTTTTTATCTTATACAAATTGCTCATATTATTAAATACTAACTGTGCGTTTGTGTTGTCATACATCACTACAACAGAATTATCATTATTAAGGACAAAACTAATATAAGATGGATATTCCCCTACGATAATTTGGTCACCATTTTTAATAATTTTACCTGGATAAAGATTGTTGTTTGAATTAGGTTCACCTTTTGATATAATACTCACATTTCCGGATTGAACTAATATACGTCCAACATGATTTTGATTTTTTCTTATCTCATTTAATTGATTTTTAGTTGAATCCTGCCTTGTTTCAATCGTGTCTGTTTCTTGTAAAAATGGTATTTCATCCAATTCTTTAGATTGTGAAGTTTCAGAATTAACAAAATTTAACTGACTTGTAATATTTGGGAACAATAATAGAACAATAATGATAAGGAGAAGAATAACTACAAAAGACAAAATATTGTTTTTCCTTTTTGAAATTTGAACAGGTTTATTATCTGAGACAAATTTTCCAGTACCTTTATCTCTACGTATCTTGTTTTTTTGATTTTTTGATCTCATTTTAGTAATAACATTTTCTTGATTGATTGATTATTATTTGTTTTTAGGACATAGAAATAAGTACCTGTTGCAACCTGATTACCATATTGATTTGTCCCGTTCCATCTTACACTATATTTACCCGCCCATTGTTCAGTGTTTACTAGCGTAATTACTTCTTGACCAATAATATTGTATATTGCCAGTCGTACATTCCCATTTTTTGGAATTTCGTATTTAATGGTTGTAATAGGATTAAAAGGATTTGGATAATTTTCATTAAGCACGAAACGCTTGGGAATCATATTAGTTAGCTCAGTGATTTTTGCGTCAACCCATGAACGATCACCGTATATTAAATAAATTCTCTTACCAAGCTCGGTTTTATTTTCATTTTTTAGCTGATGTATGCTTTTTTTAATAAGGTCAAATCTTTCCTGGTTAGATAAATCGAATAATATCAGCTCATGACCTTCCTTTAAATTTCCTTGTACATCAACTGCAATATTGATGAATTCTTCTTTGGCTTTTAATAAGCCGTACCATAAGCCTTCATTTTGGTCAAGCATACGAATATCATCGCGCAACGGATATTCAAATCCATTGGCTGCATGTTTATATACCCAGTCAAATCGAATGCGATAGTCGCCGTCAGGGGTATATGGTTCTGCTGGATTGTCAAATTCATCGTATTCATTCAGT
>DTWI01000152.1 GCA_012963075.1 Fidelibacterota bacterium | reverse complement strand
CCTTCTAGATAAAGGCGCATTATCATGGATTAATCCTAAAAACCCTGAACTCGCTAATATTATTGCTGATATTGATTTATCATTTTTAAAACTTATTGTATTTATTGCTGTTATTGCGGCAGCAGTTCAATTAATTGAAATGTTTCTAGAGCGATTTTCACAAGCACTTTATAATGGTTTAGGAATTTTCCTTCCATTAATTGCTGTGAATTGTTCCATTTTAGGAGGATCAATGTTTATGGTAGAAAGAGAATATTCATTATCAGAAACATTGGTATATGGTTTTGGTTCTGGTGTTGGTTTCTTATTAGCTATTCTCGCATTGGCATCAGTTCGATATAAACTTCGTTATTCTAATATTCCACCGAGATTGAGAGGCGTTGGAATGGCAATGATATTAACTGGATTATTATCTATGGCTTTTATGGCCTTTTCTGGAATTGATTTATGAGTGAATTTTTTATGAGTGAGTTTGGTCTCACAGTACTGTTGGGGATTGCAGTTTTTACATCGGTAATATTTTTATTGGTAATTGTCGTTAATGTCCTTTCAGATTTATGGCTTCCTCAAGGAGAAGTGAGTATTATAGTAAATAATGATCCGGACAAAGCTCTAAAAGTTCAAACTGGATCTACTGTATTATCAGCATTGGCTTCTCAGAATGTTTATTTACCATCTGCATGTGGAGGACAAGGAACTTGTTCTCAATGCAAGTGCCAAGTGATAGAGGGTGGTGGAGAGATTCTAACTATAGAAAAAACCTATATTAGTAGAAAAGAGCAAAAAGATCATTGGCGTTTGGGATGTCAGGTAAAAATTAGAAATGATATGAAAATTCAAGTACCTGATGAAATTTTTAGTATTAGAAAATGGGATGTAACCGTTCGTTCGAATGAAAATGTAGCAACTTTTATTAAAGAACTAATTTTAGATCTGCCAGAGGGTGATCCTATAAAATTTGAACCGGGTGATTTTATTCAAATTGACGTTCCAGAATATAAAGATATTGATTACAAGAATTTTGATATAGGAGATATGTATAACGAAGATTGGGATAAATTTGATGTTTGGCAATACAAAGCAAATAATCCTGAACCAGCATTTCGTGCATATTCTATGGTAAATCATCCAGCTGAAGGAAATATGATCATGTTAAATATTCGTATTGCATCTCCACCTCCTGGGCAACCTCATCTTCCACCAGGAATTGCATCATCTTATACTTTTGATCTCAAACCAGGAGATAAAATTACTGTTTCTGGACCTTATGGTGATTTCTATATTAAAGATACTGATCGAGAAATGATTTATATTGGTGGTGGTGCTGGAATGCCACCTCTAAGATCGCATATTTTCCACTTGCTAAAGACTGAAAAAACAAAACGAAAAATTTTGTTTTGGTACGGTGCTAGATCTGCCAAAGAAATGTTCTATGATGATGAATTTAAATTGTTGGCAGAAGAGCATGATAATTTTACCTATCAAGTTGCACTCTCAGAACCGTTAGAAGAAGATAATTGGAATGGTCCTATAGGCTTTATTCATCAGGTAGCATATGATATGTATCTTAAGAATCATGATGATCCAACAGAATGTGAATATTATTTGTGTGGACCACCTATGATGATTGATGCAGTACAAAATATGCTTTTGGATTTAGGGGTTGAGGAAGATATGATTGCTTTTGATGATTTTGGTTAAAAAATATTCATTGCCTTTATGGCTATTGCTTTTTTATCTGTTTACTATTTTCTCTACTAGTTGTGCAGAAAAAGAATTTCATGAATTTAGCGGTGAAACAATGGGAACAAATTATACCATCAAATATTCTGCTAAACTTTCAAATCAATCGAATAATAAGAATAAAGTTGATCAACTTTTAGAAGATATTAATAATCAAATGTCAACTTATATATCGGATAGTGAAATTTCTCGTTTTAATACATTTAACGATACCACTTGGTTTGCTATTTCTGATGAATTTGCATATGTGATAGCTTCTTCTTTTAAGTATTATGAAATTTCTAATGGTTTATACGATATTACTGTAATGCCATTAGTAAATTTATGGGGATTTGGTCCAGAAATATTTTTAGATATTCCTAGCAAAACTCAAATTGATAGCGTTTTACAATTTGTTAGTCAAGACTTAATAGAGATTGATGGCAATAAAATCAGAAAAAAAGATCCAAGAGTACAAATAGACCTTAGTTCTATTGCTAAAGGATATGCAGTGGATCAGATTATTGAAATTTTAGATTATGAAAATATTATGGTTGAAATTGGAGGAGAAGTTAGAACTCTATCAGATAAAAAACTATGGAAAATAGGAGTTAGTACGCCATCAATTGGTAATTTTAATTATGATATTGAATATATTGTTCCAATTACAAATCATTCTCTAGCAACATCGGGGAATTACAGAAATTTCTATGTTGATGATAATGAAAATTTCTATCATCATGAAATCAACCCGTTATCAGGATATCCAATACAATCTAATTTAGGATCTATTTCAATATTAACTACTACATCTTGCATGGAGGCAGATGGATTATCTACTGCATTATATATGATGGATACTAAAGAAGTCAAAATTTTTTTAGATAAATCTAATTTTGAAGGGTTAATGATTATTCAGAATGAAGATGGTTCTTTTGAGAAAATTTTTTCTAATAATTTTCCAAAAAACTAAATTGAATCCTCACATTTTTCTGTATCACCACCACATATTTCACAACCATCTGGAGAATTACCACATCCTTTTTTGAGAGGTCTATTCTTTAGGATTAATCCAAGATTCATCAGTAAAAATGAGAAAATTAATATTACAATAACCAATAAATATTCCATTGGTCCAATTTAGAATATTTATTCGATTTTCATAAGTTTTTATACCTCTTTACTTTAAATTATCCGAATGGAATTATTGAATCAT
>DTWI01000151.1 GCA_012963075.1 Fidelibacterota bacterium | reverse complement strand
GATTGAAATACTAATTCCATTGGTATATGGCAAAGAAAAAAGGTCTTATGATTTCATTAAAGATATTTGGAAAAGAAAAATTGCCAAACAATCCAATTTTGAAAATACCTGGAATAAAATTCTTCATAATGGTATTTATAATAAAGCATTATTGAAAGCTCAAGGGGTTCGTTCAAGAAATGTTTCACTTTTATCATTAACAGATCAAAAAACAAAAGAAAATCAATTTGAAGTCGTATTTGTTGCCTCTTCTTCAATGTATGATGGGCGTTACGCAAACAATGGATGGTTGCAAGAACTTCCAAAACCAATTACTCATTTAACATGGGATAATGCTGCCCTAATTAGTATGTCAGTCGCAAAACAACTCAATATAAAGAATGGTCAAATGTTGGAAATTACTTTGAACAAAAAAACAGTAAAAATTCCAGCATGGATTGTTCCAGGACAAAACAAAAAAACGATTACCTTGGAGCTTGGTTATGGAAGAGACTTTAATGGTCGTGTAGGACATGGTGTTGGGTTTAATATGTATCCTTTACGTACAACAAAAAGTATGAGATATGGTTCTGGTGCAACAGTCAAAGTATTGAAAGAAAAATATCCGTTAGCAGGAACACAAGATCATTATGGACTAGAATCGGATGACCTTGCTTTATCAAAAAGTTTATCTGCTGATGAAACACAAAATCGTATTCCTGAATTAGTTCGCCAAGCTACGTTAGACGAATACAAAGATCATCCAGATTTTGTTAAGCATGCTGTTGAAAAACATTTACCTGATAAGGGAAGAGAATTAAAAGATTATTCTATGTATAACCCAGAACCAGAATATGATTACAGTAAAGGACATCAATGGGGAATGTCTATTGATTTAACAAGCTGTACAGGTTGTAATGCTTGTTCTATTGCTTGCCAAAGTGAAAATAATATTCCTGTAGTAGGGAAACAGCAAGTATTAAATGGAAGAGAAATGCACTGGATTCGTATTGACAATTATTTTTCTGGGGATCCTGACAATCCAGAAGTCTCTACTCAATCAGTTGCCTGTGTTCATTGTGAATTAGCGCCATGCGAAACCGTGTGCCCAGTTGCTGCTACTACACATTCAACTGATGGTGTTAATCAAATGGCATATAATAGATGTGTTGGTACAAGATATTGCGCTAATAATTGTCCGTATAAAGTAAGAAAATTCAATTTTTATAATTTTACAAAAGATACTCCTGAAGTAGTTCAAATGGCTATGAATCCTGATGTTAGTATGCGATTCAGAGGAGTTATGGAAAAATGTACATATTGTTATCAACGTGTAAGTGAAGCAAGAATAAAAGCAAGCAATGAACGCAGAGAACTTGTAGATGGAGATATTAAAACTGCTTGCCAACAATCATGTCCAGCAGATGCAATCGTTTTTGGCGATATTAATGATTCTCAAAGTGAAGTGAGTAAAGCAAAGAGACGTAATCGTGATTATGCTTTATTAGGGCAACTTGGTACTAGTCCACGAACAACATATCTTGCAAAAATAAGAAATCAAAATCCGAAACTAATTACAAATCATGCAAGAGCACACCACTAGATGTCAGAAGCAGTTATAAAATCAAGAGCACAGAAAAATTCTGAGGAATTACTTTTAGGCAATCAAACATTCACAACAATTACCAATGATATCAGTGGAATCCCTGAACAGAAAAAAGCACCAATTCAATGGAAGCTGGCATTTGCGTTAGCACTTTCTTTGTTATCTGTATTTGTTGGTGCTCTTGGTTATTTAATTTGGGAAGGAGTTGGAATTTGGGGAGTAAATGCTCCTATTGGATGGGGCTGGGCTATTATCAATTTTGTATGGTGGGTTGGTATTGGTCATGCTGGCACTTTGATTTCAGCCATTTTGCACTTATTTAGACAGAATTGGCGTAATTCAATTAATCGCTTCGCTGAAACCATGACATTATTTGCAGTAATTTGTGCTCTTATTTTTCCTGGGATTCATATTGGAAGAATCTGGCTCGCATATTGGTTCTTTCCTGTGCCCAATCAGATGGCTATGTGGCCTAATTTTAGAAGTCCATTAATTTGGGACTTTTTTGCTGTATTTACATATTTTACAGTTTCTTTGTTATTTTGGTATACTGGTCTAATTCCTGATTTAGCAACCTTAAGAGATAGAGCTAAAACTAAGTTAAGAAAGAAAATTTATGGATTCTTTGCTTTGGGATGGAGAGGTGGAAATAGACAATGGCAACATTATGAATTGGCTTATTTGGTATTAGCTGGGATTGCAACTCCACTTGTTTTATCTGTGCATAGTGTGGTTAGTTCTGATTTTGCTGTAAGTATAATTCCTGGTTGGCATACAACTATTTTCCCACCCTACTTTGTGGCTGGTGCAATTTATTCTGGTTTTGGAATGGTAATGACGTTAGTCATTGCTGCACGAAGTATTTATAATCTTAAACATATATTTACGATTAGCCATTTAGATAAGATGGCTCAAATCATGTTATTAACAGGATCCATTATTGGATATTCATATGTTATGGAATTTTTTATCGCATGGTATAGCGGAAATCCGTATGAATCGTATGCATTTATTAATAGAGCGCTTGGACCATATTGGTGGGCATATTGGACAATGATATCTTGTAATGTTATTTTACCTCAATTTTTTTGGTTTAAGCGTTTTAGAACCCATGTTCCATTTCTTTTTATTGCATCTATTCTGGTGAATATTGGGATGTGGTTTGAACGTTTTGTAATTGTTGTGATATCATTGCATCGAGATTATATGCCTTCCGCATGGGCAATGTATAGTCCAACCATTTGGGATATTGCAATCTATCTTGGAACTTTCGGAATATTTTTTACTGGTTTTCTTTTGTTTTTACGATTTTTACCAATGGTATCTATGACAGAAATAAAATTAGTTTTACCTGAATCTAATCCTCATCATGGAGATCATTAATGAAAACGTATGGTATAATTGCAAAATTTGATGATCCTTCGGCATTAGTACATGCTGCGGAGCAAATAAAAGATGCAGGATTTAAAAATTTTGATTGTCACTCTCCATTTCCTGTACATGGGTTGGATGATGCAATGGGATTAAAAAGATCAAGATTAGGCTATGTGATTGGTGTTTGCGGATTAATCGGTGCTTTGTTTGGATTTGGGCTTCAAACATGGGTTCATTTATCTGAATTTCCAATGAATATTAGTGGAAAACCATTCTTTGCATATCCTGCTTATTTTATTATCACATTTGAGTTAATGGTGTTGTTCAGTGCATTTGGTGCAGTATTTGGGATGATGTATTTTAATAAAATTCCTCGTTTACACCACCCTCTGTTTTATTCAGAAAAATTTTCTAGTGTTACAAGCGATGCTTTTTATGTTAGCATTGAAAGTTCAGATCCAAAATATGATGAAAAAGAAGTAGAAGATTTTCTCAAAAAGATTGGTGGAAAAGATATTGAAATATTGAAAGATGAATATGAAGAATAACATACTACTACTATTATTATTTTGTTTATTGTTTTTAACGGGATGTTTCCGTGGGTCAAAATTTGAAGATCCACCAATCCATTTAAATCCAAATATGGATAACCAACCAAAATATAGATCATTGGAAGAAAGTTATTTTTTTGAAGATGGTTCTACAATGAGAAAACCTATTGAAGGGACTGTTGCTGTTGGTAGATATAACGAAGATGTTTCATTTATTAGTGGGAAGAATAAAGACGGAAGTTATGTAGCTGATAATCCAATTATTCTTACCAGAGAAATATTAGATAGAGGACAAGATAGGTATAATATTTATTGTGCTCCTTGCCATTCTCAAGTTGGTAATGGAAAAGGAATTGTTACTCAATATGATTATCCTGTTATTCCTGGAAATTTCCATGATAATCGTATTCGCAATCAACCTGATGGAGAAATGTTCAATACCATTACATATGGATTACGTAGTATGCCTGCATATGGTTATCAATTAAAAACCGAAGATGTTTGGGCTGTTGTTCATTACGTAAGAGCATTACAAAGAAGCCAAAATGCTTCATTTGATGATTTACCAAATATTGAAAAAGAAAAGATGAAAAAAGAATAATGCAATTAGATTCAAAAACATATACTTACAGTTCAAAGAAATCCAATAATTATATTTTAATATTTCTTGGATTGGTTTTGTTGATAATAAATTTTGTATTGGGTTTTTCTTCTAAAGAATTCTATTTCTCATATCTTACTTCATACTTTTTTTGGTTGTCTATTTTACTTGGCGGTATATTTTTTACACTGGTTCATCATGGTTTCTCTGCAACATGGAGTACAGTGATTAGAAGAGTAATGGAGAATATTATTATACTAATGCCAGTATTTACATTATTATTTTTTCCAATTGTTGTAGGAATGGACAAATTATTTATGTGGATGCCTTCTCACGAACTTTTTAATGCAACTGATCATTTGCTACAAGTCAAAGCACCTTTTTTAAATAAACAATTCTTTATAGCAAGAGCAGTAGCCTATTTTACCTTATGGAATGTGATAGCATTTTATCTGTATTTCACATCTACTAAACATGATAGAACTGGAGATCATTCTCTATTAAGGAAAATGAATTTATTTAGCATGAGTCCTCTTGCAGTGTTGTTTTTTGTTAGTCTGACTTTTGCAGGATTTGATTTATTGATGAGCTTAGAGCCTCATTGGTATTCAACAATGTTTGGGGTTTATATTTTTGCAGGAAGTTTTTTAGTATTCTTAGCTTTCTTAACTTTTACTCTCATTAGATTGCAAGAGCAAGGATACCTAAATGGTATTGTCTCAAAAGAACACTATCATGATCTAGGAAAATACTTATTTGCATTTACTGTATTTTATTGTTATATCGCTGGAGCACAATTTTATTTTATTTGGTATAGTAATATTCCAGAAGAAACAATTTGGTATCTTCATAGATGGGTAGGAACTTGGAAAGTAGCGAGTGTTTTACTTATTTTTGGGAAATTTGTAGTTCCATTTTTCACATTAGTGTTTCGTGCATCAAAGCGTAACACAAAAGTATTAAAAGTTATGGCTCTTTGGATTATAGCAATACATTACTTAGATATTCATTGGATTGTGATGCCTACTGTTCATCATCATGATGTTCATCTGGGTGCTTATGATTTATTTACAATGCTAGGATTTACTTTGGTCTTTGTAGGGATGTTTAGACATATTATGTCCAGAAATGCACTGATACCAATTAATGATCCAGAACTAAAACATGCAATTAATCACAGGAATAATTAAAAATGAGTAATAAAAAAGAATATGAAATAAGAGATATTCCAGTCAAGTCAGTTGCAATTGGTGGCGTGGTATTTGTAATTACCATAGGGATAACTTTATTTTTGCTTTACGAATATTATATTCGTGTATTAGATGATACCGAATATGAATTTAAATTAAGTAAACGATCAAAAAAATTAATGGAATTGAGAAAATTGGAAGATGAATCATTGAATAGTTACAAAATAATTGATGAAGAAAAACAAATCTATCAAATTCCTATCGAACGATCAAAAGAGTTAATGCTTGATGAACAATCTAATTAAATTATTATTGGTTTTTTTACTTTCTGATTTTTCATATACCCAGATTTTAAAGAAAGAATTTCCTGGAGAAGGCACTGTTGATATTATAGAGAATCTAGGCAGTCCTATTTTATTAGAGTCAGAATTTTTAAATGAAAATGGAGAAAAAGTGGTTTTAAAAGATTTTTTTTCCAAAAATATCCCGACTATTATTACTCTAAATTATTTTGAATGTCCTATGCTTTGTACTCTCGTTTTAAATGGGTTGGGTGATTCCTTAAAAAATTTGAGTTTAAAAGCAGGAAATGATTATCAGATTATTACCATAGATATCAATCCACATGAAACTTATCAGTTAGCACATCAAACGAAAAAAAACTATGTTCAAAAATATGGTATTGACAATCTTAATCAAAACTGGTCATTTTTAACTGGAACAAATGAGAATATTAAAAAAATTACAAATAGTATTGGGTTTCTGTACTACTATGATAGAATACGAGATGAATATATGCATCCTGCAGCATTGGTTGTTGTCAATCCTAATGGTATTATATCACGCTATCTTTATGGAATTCAGTTTCCTGAAAAAGATTTGAAATTAGCCCTTTTAGAAGCCTCTGAAGGCAAGATTGGTTCTACAATTGACAGAATTATTCTTTATTGTTATCATTATGATCCATATAAGAATACTTATACGCTTTTCGCTACCAATATTATGCGAATTGGTGGTATATTAACTCTCATTTTTATAGGTCTTATGCTTTTTAATTTCTGGAGAAAAGATCACAATTTATTTGGGGATTGAAATTGGATAGATTAACAGAATATTTGTTTCCTAAACAAGTGTCAACATTTGCACAGGATATTGACAACCTCTTCTATTTTATTTTTTATACTTCACTCGTATTGCTTGCAATTGTCACTTTTGGCATGATTTATCTAGCTATCAAATATCGTTTTAAAAAGAACGATGAAGTACGACTTACTAGTAGTACAGATCATAATTCTATCTTAGAATCATCATTTGTTATTATTCCACTTATTTTAGTTTCTATTACCTTTGTATGGGGTATTAAATCATACCTAAATATGGTTACTGTTCCTAATGATGCAATTGAAATCAAAGTTACTGGGCAAAGTTGGTTTTGGACTTTTGATTATCCAGAAGGCGGTTCTACCTTGAATGAACTGGTGGTTCCTTCCGGTGTTCCGATAAAAATTGTTTTATCTTCTAAAGATGTTATACATAGTTTTTATATACCAGTAATGCGTGCAAAAATGGATGTTTTACCAAACCGTTATAATGTCATGTGGTTTGATGCTAAACAGGAAGGAATTTATCCTATCTTTTGTACAGAATATTGTGGTACTGGACATTCCCAAATGAATGCCCAAGTTGTAGTAATGAATCCAAAACAATACAATGTATGGCTTGCTGAAACTGGTTCAGCGGATGATGATTTGCCTTTAGATGAGCTAGGAGCGAAACTTTATACTAAAAAAGCGTGTATTACATGTCATACACTGGATGGATCACCACTTGTTGGCCCTTCTTACTTGCAAACTAGTCAGATGTGGGGACAAGAAAGAGTATTTGACGATGGTAGTAGTGCTACAATAGATGATAATTATATTCGTAATTCTATTTTAGAACCCCAATCTCAAATTGTAGCTGGATATCAAGGCGTAATGCCTACCTACCAGGGACTCTTAAATGATCGTGAATTGGATGCGTTGATTGCATTTCTAAAAACTTTAAAAGAGGATTCAGGAATTTAAAATTATAAATTAAAGGACATTTATGAGCGATAATCATCAAAATAACTATCTTACTTATCCAAGGGGAATTATGTCTTGGGTACTAACCCTTGATCATAAACGTATTGGTCTTATGTATCTTTTTGGGGGGATGTTCTTCTTCTTTCTTGCTGGTGTAATAGCGTTGGGTATGAGATTAGCACTTGCAACGCCAGAGGCCGATTTTATAACAAACGATCAATATAATAGTATGTACACTTTACATGGTGCTATTATGATTTTCTTATTCATTATCCCCGCCATACCTGGTGCATTAGGAAATATTTTGCTTCCATTAATGATTGGTGCAAGAGATGTGGCTTTTCCGAGATTGAATTTGTTTAGTTTTTATTTGTATAGTCTTGGAGCAGTCTTTGTTATTTATACAATTCTTGCAGGAGGGGTAGATACTGGTTGGACTTTTTACACTCCTTATTCTACAAGTAGTACAACAAATGTTATTCCGATGACCCTTGGGATCTTTGTTATAGGCTTTTCCTCAATTTTAACCGGATTAAATTTTATTGCTACGATTCATAAAATGAGAATTAAAGGCTTGACTTGGTATAAACTTCCTTTGTTTGTATGGGCACTTTATGGAACATCATTAGTACAAATTACGGCAACCCCTGTTATTGCAATAACAATGGTTTTACTAATCCTTGAAAGGTTGTTGGGGATTGGAATTTTTGATCCTGCTCTTGGAGGAGACCCAGTTCTTTTTCAACATTTTTTCTGGTTCTATTCCCATCCAGCAGTATACATTATGATTTTACCTGCTTTTGGTATTATTAGTGAAATTATACCAGTACACTCTAGAAAAAAAATATGGGGATATAAATTTATTGCATATTCAACACTTTCAATTGCATTCATTGGTTTTCTAGTTTGGGGACATCATATGTTTACTTCTGGGCAATCTGTATTTTCTCAAATTGTTTTTTCATTTATTACATACTTTGTAGGTATTCCAACTGGAATAAAAATATTTAGTTGGATGTTAACAATGTATAAGGGACAAGTATCTTTTACTCCACCTATGCTTTATGCACTATCATTCTTATTCTTATTTACGATTGGTGGTCTAACTGGAATATTTCTTGGTGCAGTTGCATTAGATATTCATTTACATGATACTTACTTTGTTGTTGCACACTTCCATTATGTAATGCAAGGAGGAACAATTATTGCCTTTCTTGGTGGCTTACACCATTGGTGGCCAAAAACTTTTGGGGCAATGTATAACCAAACTATTGCCAATATCTGTGCTATTGGAGTTTTTATTGGTTTTAATGGAACATTTTTTCCGCAATTTTTACTTGGTTTAAGAGGAATGCCAAGACGATATGCAACTTATGCTCAAGAATATGCGGAGATACATAGCTATTCAACTTTTTGGTCTTTAGTTTTAGGTTTATCTATCTTCATTTCAGTTGTAAATCTTCTTTGGTCTTTAAGGAAAAATAATAAGTTAGATCCAGGAACTAACCCATGGGGTGCTCTGACAATGGAATGGACTCATACAACTTCTCCTCCTCATCCTCATAATTTTGAAGAAGAACCAGTACTAACGCATGGTCCATATGATTATGATAAAGTTCTTGTCAAGCCTACATTAAAAAGAAAATGAGTCACGATAAATCATCTCCTGATTTTTTGTATCATCATTTTTATGATGTAAATCAACAATATGAAACTTCTAAGCTCGGTATGTGGGGCTTTATTTTGACAGAAGTTCTTACTTTTGGTGCATTGTTTGTTGCATATACGGTATATCGTGCATGGAATCCTGATATGTTTATCAATGCCAATCTCTTACTGGATGTCAATAAAGGTTTAATCAATACAATTGTTTTGATTGGAAGTTCTCTTACAATGGCATTGGCCATTTGGGCAATTCAACTCAAAAAAAAGAAATTATCATTGGTGATGCTTTTTATAACGTTTATTTGTGCAGCTATTTTTCTTGGTATCAAATATTTAGAGTATGAACATAAATTTCATCTTGGACAACTACCAGGTGAATATTATTCTTATATGGGCCCAGAAATTGCAAATATGAATAATCCGCATATTTTCTTTAGTATTTATTTTATAATGACTGGATTACATGGTTTGCATGTAGCAATTGGTATGGGTTTAATTGCTTGGTTAATGTATCTTACTGCAAGAGATAAATTACATTCTGCATATTATACACCAATGGAATTAGTAGGTATTTTTTGGCATTTAGTTGATATAATCTGGATTTTCTTATTTCCACTATTTTACTTGATAGGATAACTATGTCTGAACATCATCATATTATACCACTAAAGATTTACTTCACAGTTGCTGGCATATTATTCTTTTTGACTGGAGTAACAGTTTGGGTATCATATATTGATTTAGGATTTTTAAATATTGTTATTGCATTGTTGATTGCTGGGACCAAGGCTACTATTGTAGCATTATTTTTTATGCACTTATTATGGGATGACAAAAAGAATTTAACAGCGTTTGTACTGTCGTTAATGTTTCTTGCAATCTTTATGATTATTACAATGTCTGATACAGAATTTCGTGGTGCAATCAACCCTGAGATTAAAGATCCAATCAATAAGCGTGCTGCATTTTATGACTCCTTACCTTTGACAGATGACCATGGGAATCCAATTCACGAAGATGGTAGCCATGAATCGGGGGATAAGGACGATCACCACTAAATGAAAAAAAAGCTTTTTTTTCAATCTGCAGTTACTGCAACTATTTTATCATATTTACTAATTTTTGTTGGAGGTTTGGTACGTGTATCAGGATCTGGAATGGGATGTCCAGATTGGCCTAAATGTTTTGGGAGATGGATTCCTCCACTAAGCGTTGATCAAATTCCAAGTTATATTGATCCAACTATGTTTAATATTACGCTGGCATGGATTGAATACGGAAATCGTATGCTCGGAGTATTAGTTGGTATTTCAATCATTGTACTCAATATTTTAGCAATCTACTATTTTAGAAAACATTTTAGTTTATTGTTTTCTTCTCTTTTATCATTAGTAATCGTAATCACAGAAGGTCTTTTAGGCGCATTGGTGGTTTCATCAGTGTTAAACCCTTTTATTGTAAGCTTACATATGTTACTTGCTCTTATTTTGGTATCAGTTTTAAGTTATATATGTATTCAATCTTTCAAATTGTTTAATACAGAATATTTTGCAAAGGTAGAAAAGAATAATATTATTTCAAGAGGCTTAATCTTTTTTTGGATTTTAATTATAATAGAAATCCTTCTAGGAACTGGCATTAGGACAAATATCGAACTTATCGCCATTGATAATCCACTATTATCAAAGGGAGAGCAATTAAATGCATTAAATTCTTATAAGTATTTACATTCATTGTTAGGTTTTGGATTACTTTTTTTTAGCATTTATATCAACTATTATCTCAGAGATAATTCCTTATTATTAGCAAAACAGCTAGGGTATTTTATTCTTGCGATGGTTGCTTTACAGATTTTTCTTGGAGAACTAATGGTTTTCTTTGATTTACCGCAACTTACTAGATTATTTCATACTTGGGGTTCATCTTGGCTTGTTGGTGTGATAATTATATTGTATAATTGCATGAAAAATGAATGAATTAAATAAAAAACTACTTATAGCTTTTCTTCTTATTTTTTCTTTAGGAATGACAGCATTATTTGTATTGCGTGAAGCTACAGAATCAAAAATTCAAAGTTTAAATGTAATATCTAATGTACCAAATTTTGAACTTACAAATTTTAACGGTGAAATTTTTAGCGATAACAATCTTAATGAAAAAATTACCATAATTAGCTTTATATTTACTCGATGTGAGGGAGCATGTCCTATCATGTCAAAGAACTTTGGTATTCTTCAAACACGTTTTAAAAACTCAGATTTAGTTCAATTTGTTTCTATTACTGTTGATCCTGAATATGATTCTGATTCAATTCTTAAATCATTTTCTAATCAATATTCTAATAATGACAACTGGTATTTCTTAAGAGGCGATATTTTAGATATTATTGCATTATCTG
>DTWI01000150.1 GCA_012963075.1 Fidelibacterota bacterium | reverse complement strand
GCGTCTGTTGCTTGTACCTGGATTAGCTGTAAACCATAATAATTAAAGTATAGCCACATCATTGGTATGGGTGTGGTTTCTACGGACCAAATAAACGGGTTTTCAAAATAAAGCCTATTTTCAGAATCATAATAATGACCTTTCCATATTTTAAATATATCCATTAAATGGTAATCACTATCATCACAGGGCCAATTATAAAATAAATTTGCATATACGCTGTCATTGATACCATTACAATTTAAATCCTCACTGAAAGGCTCTCCTTCAGCCAGATCAATGCCAGCCAAATCTGATTCCAATGCCAGTGAATCTGCTTCCAAGGCGAAGGTTATGGTTCGAATAACGGAGCTATTTGAAGCTTCAAAGCCAAGATTAAAATAAGGCTGGCTCGCAAAACTACCAACATAACACCCCTCAGTATAAAGTGATAAGGTATCAACTCCATTTAATTCTTCTCCCAAAGATAGATTTAATAGATTTTCACTGGTAAAATTATTCAACTGAATATCGGCGTTTATAGGAATCAATTCACCTTCACATAAATACTCACCTTCCTGGGAAGAAAAATGAATACTGTCAGGGATAGTCGTATGGGCAGTGAGGGTATCCCCATCCTTTACAGCATTAAGGGTATAGGTCTTTCCAGGATATAATCTGTAATCATTATTAAGATAAAATCCATTCAAAATAACCGGGAATTCCAAATCGGTAGTATATTCAGTATCGGGATAATAATGTCCTGGTTTATTTTGATCTTCCTGAAAAATTATTTCTCTTATTTGGTTACTGTCATCAGGCCCCATCTGCCCTTTAAGAGTTATTTGGGCATTTGAAATATAAAGGTTTTCACTTAAACTGCCAGAACCTACGGGTGAACTGATTGAAAAATAAACTGTATCTATAGATGAAATAGTGGTGTTTTCAGTTGCCATAAATACATCCAGGTTTCCAAATAAGATATATTTTTCTTCATAGTCACCCACATTTACAGGCAGTTCACAGCCAAAGAAGAATAAAAGAATAGGTGTGGATAATAATTTAATCAAAACTCAAATGAAAATCCAATTGTAGGAATGATTGGGAATAGTGAAATCTCCTGTTTTTTTATAATGGTTTCATCAGCTTCATCAACATTGGGCTCACCCCTGTCCGGCTTGCCATTATTTGCACCAAATCCATATTCATCTCCAACATCGTGTAAGTTTTCATCCCAATCACCATCATCATCAAACCCATTATAAATACTGCCAACTGTATAATAAAACCTGAATATATTTTCTCGATTATAGGCATTAATCACTTGAATATAAAAATCCATATCAAAATGTTTTAAATGAAACTGCTTATTAAAACCAATATCTAAACGGTGGTATTCAGGGTATCTTCCTCCGTTTCTCCCACCGGGGATTGTCCTATAAGTTGGGTGACTATAATCAGGTAGATTTTCAACATAATACCCAAGAATCGGGGTATAGGCTTGGCCGGATTGAAAGGTGAATTTCCAATTAATCCCTGCGTTTCGGAATATCCTGTT
>DTWI01000149.1 GCA_012963075.1 Fidelibacterota bacterium | reverse complement strand
CCTTCACGGCCTTAACGGCCACTAGCCCCTCAAGCTAGCGTGTCTACCAATTCCACCACTTCGGCTAATTATTCTTTACTTTCTTTTGGCAAAATCTCAGCAGAAGGTAATATATATTCATTGGTAGCTGGCATTTCTGTTTCTCTTGAATCGGCATCCTGTTGAATTATTGATTCTCTATCAGTTTGAGGATCACTACTTAAAGCCCCTATTAACAAAGCCAATGCTATAAAAGTTATACCAAGCCATGTTGTTAATTTTGTGATAAAATTATTGGCACCAGAAGATCCTAACATGGAACTCGCATATCCACCCATCATTGAATTAAGTCCTCCTTGACCAGACTGCATCAATATTACAACAATCAATGTTACACTCACTAGTGTATGAATTACTATTAAAAATTGAACCATAATCCCTCTATAATTTTATTTTTTCTGCAATTGCTTTAAAAGCTTCAAAATTAGCACTGGCACTACCAATTAAGAAACCATTAATTAATTTAACTCCTAATAATCTGTTAACACTATTTTCATCAACAGATCCACCATAAAGTAAAATAATTTTTTCTGCAATTTCATCCGAATATAAACTTTTTAATTTATTTTTTATATAAGAAAGAACTTCTTCTATATATTCATTGGAAGGAAGGTTGCCAGAACCTATGGACCAGACAGGTTCATAGGCTATGGTTAAATTATTTTTTAAATCCTTCGGCAGTATATTTAATTGTTTATCTATAACACTATGAGTTTGGTTATTGTCTTTCTCTTCGTTCGTTTCTCCAATACATAGAATTGCATTCACATCATGGTTGAAAACTGTTTGGAGTTTATTCTGAATAATGCTATTGGTATCATTATATATCAGCCTTCGTTCTGAATGGCCAACAATACAATAATCCACTGTGGTAATGCTATTAATAGATACAGATCCTGTATATGCTCCACTGGTATGAATATCACAATCTTGCATACCAATTTTAATATTATTTGATTTCAAATTTTTTTGAACTTGATTAATACAAGTATGAGAAGGAAAAAGTATCACATTAGCATTAGAAAAAGAACTTTCTTCTTGATTTATCCTATTAATAAAATCAACAGATTCATTCTCATCCAAATACATCTTCCAATTTGCAGCTAATATCGTTTTCTTCATTGTTTGCTCAAAATCTCTATTGCTGGAAGCGTCTTTCCAGATAACAGTTCTAAACATGCACCGCCTCCTGTTGAGCAATGCGAAAATTTATTAATTAATTCATTGTCATAATTTCTAATAGCAGTCACAGTATCACCACCTCCTGCTATTGCAACACATTCATTTTCAATAATTTTATCAATAATTCTCTCTGTACCAAAGGTAAAATTTTTATTCTCAGCAACTCCTAGTGTACCATTCCAAAAAATTGTTTTTGACTTACCTATAATATCTGAAAATAAATTTACACTTAATTCTCCAACATCTTCACAAATCATATTCTTCTTAATAGCGTCATAATTAGCATACTTTAAACTTCCGCTACCAAGCTCATCTAACTCTCCATTAAAATCGATTGGTAAAATAATCCTGGTTTTTGTTTTTGAGGAATCTAACAATATTTTTTTTGCAATTTCCAATTTGTCCGTTTCAACTAATGACTTTCCCATATTATAACCATTTGCAGTTAGAAATGTATTTGCCATTGCTCCACCGATAATAATATTGTCTGCTAGATTAAGAAAGTTATAAATCACATCAATTTTAGTATCAATTTTTGCTCCTCCAATAATTAATAATACTGGAGCTAAAGAATCCTTAAGAGTATCTGACAGAAACTCTAATTCTTTCTCTATCAGTAAACCTATGCCTTTGTGCATAAAATTATGAACGATATCAATATTTGAAGCATGCTCACGATGGGCTGTACCAAATGCATCATTTAAATATATTTCACCATGTTTAGAAAGTTTTGTAGCAAATTCACTATTGTTCTCAATCTCTTCATTATAAAAACGTAAATTTTCAAGCAGATGTACTTCACCTGATTGTAAATTGTGTGAAACGTCTATTGCATCGTCTGATACACAATCATGAGAAAACTTTATAGGAATTTCTAACAACTCAGCTAATTTTTCCCCTGCAGGCATTAAAGAAAATTTTGGATTTATTTTACCTTTTGGTCTTCCCAAATGTGACATTAAAATAACTTTAGCCCCTTGGTCTAAACAATGTTTAATAGTAGGAATTGTTTTTTGAATCCTATAATCATCAGTAACAACATCATTATCAATAGGAACATTAAAATCTACTCTTATTAAGACGCGCTTTGATTGAAGATCAAATGATTTAAGTTTGCGTAGCATAAGTCTAAAAATTTATTAGGGATGTTCTAAATAACGCCTTGATCAACCATGGAATCTGCAATTCTAACAAATCCACCAATATTTGCACCATTAACATAATTAACAAATCCTTTTTGAGAACCAAAATCAACACATGTAGAATGAATCTTTTGCATAATTTGTTTCAATAAATTATCAACTTGTTCTCTTGCTAATGGAATTCTTGTACTATTTTGACTCATCTCAATACCAGAAACAGCAACTCCTCCAGCATTTGCAGCTTTACCTGGACCAAACAATATCTTTTTATCTATAAAGTAATGTACTGCATCTTTAGTAGATGGCATATTTGCTCCTTCTGCAACTACAACACAACCATTCTTAAGTAGCTGTTTGGCATCTTTTAAATCCAATTCGTTCTGTGTAGCACACGGAAGAGCAATATCACATTTAACACTCCATGGATTTTGATTGGCAAAAAATTTGACTTTATATTTCTTTGCATATTCTGAAATTCTTGCCGAACGATTATTTTTTAATTCTTTTACATATTCAAGTTTTTCCTGGGTAATTCCATTAGGATCATGAATAAATCCGCTTGAATCTGAAAATGTGATGGGTTTTGCACCTAATACGATTAATTGCTCACAAGCATATTGTGCAACATTTCCTGAACCAGAAATAGTAACTATTTTGCCCTTTATTGTATCATCTTTTGTTTCAAGCATATCAACCACAAAGTAAATTAACCCATAACCGGTTGCTTCAGGACGAACTAAGCTTCCACCCCAATTAGTCCCTTTTCCTGTTAAGACACCTGAAAAAACATTCTTTATTTTCTTATATTGACCGAACATATACCCAATTTCTCTTGCACCTACACCAATATCCCCAGCAGGAATATCTGTTCTTCTACCAATATGCCTAAAAAGTTCACCCATAAATGCATGACAAAATTTCATTATTTCTCTGTCTGATTTTCCTTTTGGATCAAAATTTGAACCACCTTTACCTCCACCAAGATTTAACCCTGTAAGACTGTTTTTAAAAACCTGTTCAAATGCTAGAAATTTCAGAATTCCTAAATTCACACTTGGATGGAATCGAAGCCCACCCTTATAAGGACCAATAGCATTATTGAACTGGATTCTATAACCTAGATTGACTTGAACATTATTATTGTCATCAACCCATGGAACACGAAAAATAATAGATCTATCAGGAACAACAATTCTATCTAGTATATTGGCTTCCATATACTCTTTATTTTTTATAGCAGTAGGCCAGATAGAACTAATTACTTCTTCTACCGCTTGATGAAATTCTTGTTGATCTTTGTATCTATCAACAACTGTATTCAAAAAATCGTTTTTTGATTTATATTTCATTTTTATTCCTATATATCTCTAAGTTCGCCAATAAAAGTTAAAGTTACAAAATAAGATAAAAAAGTGAATGCTTTTCTTATAAAAATTTAGACATTTAAATTTAAGTAATATAACTTCAAAAAATCTATGGCGGAGTAGCTCAGTTGGTTAGAGCAGCGGAATCATAATCCGCGTGTCGGGGG
>DTWI01000148.1 GCA_012963075.1 Fidelibacterota bacterium | reverse complement strand
GAAAAAAATAACACTCCTTCTAAGAGTACAGTCACTCCAATCCAAATCAATAACAGCCACAGTGATATTTCACGCGCAACCAGGTAAATCGGTTCTGGTTTAAACTGGTAATGCAGGTTATATTTTCCTGAAGGTAATTGAAAAGCCAGATGATAGGTGTTCATTGTAAGTTTACCGGTGTCCGCTTTTCCAGCTACCATTTTGAGCAATTCCTTTTTTAAAGGTGAGCCATTTACATCAAGTTGGTTCCAAGGAAAAGCATGAATATTGGTTCGAATCCATTGTGTTTCAGACAAATTGAGATGAATGGGTTTTACGCCTATACCAAATCCTTGAGACAAATCCACTTTAAAATTTACGTTAACAAAATTTTTGCCCTTTACTTGAGGGATATTGTTAACAGTATACTTATAAGTTCCATAGTTCTGACGATTAAGTTGGAGGGATTCTTCTAAAGTCTTTGGAATTTCAGGTTTTGAAAAACCTACAATCGCTAAACCGTGCATATTTTTTTCAAGACATGCCAAGAATGAAAAAGAAAGACAAATTGTAGATATTATCGGAAGAACTTTGTGAAATTTTGTTTTTTCTATTTTGAACAGACTTATTTGCGAGACATGAAACAGGGAATAAACAGCAAAAATAATGGAGAGATTTTGATAAAATAACATGCGATATGCGAACTCGATATTCTGGAAAAAATTTGGAAGATACTCATAAGGAGTCGTACTAAGGCTCATCCATGTAGTCAATCCGAACAATAAAATACTTAAAAATATGGCAGGAGATCTATATAATTTAAATTGGAATTTCTTTTCGTGCTGAACCGGATATGAGAAAAAACGATTGATGTTTGTTAAAGAATAGGCCAACCAGATCCATAATATTCCCAGAGGAACATTGGTTTGAGTTTCCAAAAAAGGGGTGCCTCCTTCAACTTTAAATCCATAAACCAAGGATCGTAAATCCAGGGGAAAAGGCATGAAACGACTTATGAAATAATCAATGCTTTCCGGGAATAACGTCACATACGCATCGGTGGAAATTTTTATATTTTCCCCAAATTCAAATATCATATAAGTCCAAGGAGCAATGATTAGAAACGATAATAAACCTACTCCAAACAAAATCAGAAAATCTTTCAAGATTTCAGTTGAGTTTTTGGAACTGATGATAAGATGAATCAAAAATACTAGTGCCAAAAAACAGCTTCCATAAAGTCCTGTGATTGGATGGAACCCAATTACAAGAGTCATACTAAGTCCTAAATAACTCAAATACCGCAATTTTCTTTTCCATTCCTCCTCACGTAAAAATAGGAGTAAGCAACAAAACGTGACAGTCAACAAACCTGTTGCATAGGCTTCAGTCAGTGCACTGCGGTTATAGATACTAGTTAAAGGATAAATTGTCCACAAACACAAGGCTGTGATTGTAAGTGTGATCAAACGATTTGCAGTTTGCTGAATAAAAACATTATAGAGTGCTAAAAATTGAATAAACCATAATCCGAAAAACGGCAACCGCAACTCCATGTCTGCATTCAATAGACTACTGATCCATCCAAAGAATGGATAGAATAAATAACCATAAAAAAGAGGGGACGGATTGCCTATTCCCCCAAAATTATTGGTGTTGATGACCAGGGGAAATGCAGAATTATGCTCGTAAAAAATACCAAAATAATTCGTCATCCAAAGGTGGTTCCACCAGTCAATATAAAAACCTTGAATGCGGAAAAAACCAGGCAGTAATGGAAATAATGGAAAGAGGATAATTAAAAAAACAAGACCATAAAAACGGCATGGTTTTTCTGGAGAAAAGATCAATGATTTGAATTTAGTGACCATCGGGTTACAAAATCATTTAGAAATTATGAGAAATTTTCACACCGATCCGGCCTTGTTCCGAATCGAGTTGGAGAAGACAATCTGGAGTTTTAGTTCCCATCTTTCCGATATCTTCTGATTCACCGTAGTAGAGATTGACCGAGGCTGTTTTTTGAAAAGCAATTTGGTTTTGCCTTAAGACAAGTAGCAGAAAGTGTTCATAAAATGGATTGCTGATTTGGGGAATCAAAACTAACTCACAATCTTGAG
>DTWI01000147.1 GCA_012963075.1 Fidelibacterota bacterium | reverse complement strand
TTAGTCCGTCTCGAGCATCGGGAAGAGCTCTCGGCATAATAACCGACATAGAATAATTCAAATAGCTTTCTTCTAGCTCTTTTAAAAGTTCTTTCTCTATTATGTTATCTCTGTCTAGGTCCATTTTTATATATCAATGTTTGTTGCAAATTTTGCTCTTTCTGTAATAAATTTTCTTCTATGTTCTACTTCGCTTCCCATTAGTTCTCTAAAGCGAACGTTTGTTTCTTCTTCCATAACGTGATCAACGGTAACCTGTACAAGCGTTCTTGTTTCGGCATTCATGGTTGTGTTCCAAAGTTGGTCGGCATTCATTTCTCCAAGGCCTTTATATCTTTGAATATCAATTTTTGTTGTTGAATTCTCAGCTTCAAGTCTTTGTATTGTTAGGTCTCTTTCTTCGTCTGTATATGCATATCTTTCTTTTTTTCCTTGTTTTAATTTATATAAAGGAGGTCTTGCCATATAAACGTGTCCGTTTTGTACTAATCTTTTCATTTTTCTCCAAAAAAAGGTTAATAAAAGAGTTCTAATGTGACTACCGTCTACATCTGCGTCTGTCATAATTACTACTTTGTGGTATCGAAGTTTTTCTAAATTAAAGCTGTTTGGATCTGTCTCGTCTTCTCCAAATCCAGCGCCAAGCGCTGTAATAATTGATTGAATTTCATTATTAGACAAAAGTTTGTCTTCCCTGGCTTTCTCAGAATTAATTACTTTTCCCCTAAGGGGTAAAATTGCTTGAGTTCTTCTATCTCTTCCTTGTTTTGCTGTTCCTCCCGCAGAATCTCCTTCAACCAAAAAAATTTCACATTGTAGGGGGTCTTTATTTGAACAGTCCGCTAATTTTCCTGGAAGAGTTGACCCAAGCCCAGATTTTTTTCTAACAAGCTCTCTAGCTTTTTTTGCAGCAATTCTTGCTCGCGCTGCTTCTGCTGCTTTTTCAATTATTCTTTTTCCAACTTGTGGATTTTCTTCTAAAAATGCCTGAATTCCATCATAAATAATTCTGTCTACAATTCCTTTAATTTCTCCATTTCCAAGTTTTGTTTTTGTTTGCCCTTCAAATTGAGGTTCTTGAACTTTTATAGAAAGAACTGCTGTTAATCCTTCTCTAAAGTCGTCTCCTGAAAGAGAAAATTTTTCATTTTTCTTTGCTTTAATTAAATCATTTTTATTTGCGTAATTATTAAGAGATCTTGTTAATGCAGACCTAAAACCAGAAAGATGAGTTCCTCCTTCTATTGTATTAATATTATTAACAAAAGAAAAAATATTATTATTATAACTTGTACTATATCTTAAGGCAAGATCTACTGGAACTTCTCCTTCTTCTCTAAAGACAGTAATAATTTCATTGTGAATAAGGTCTTCGTCTCCATCTAAATATTTTACAAAATCAGACAAACCTCCTGAAAAATGAAATTTTGTTTCTTCTTCTTCTGTTATATTATTTTTTAAAATAATAATTAAATTTTTATTCAAATATGCTAATTCTTTAAGTCTTACTCTTATTGTTTCTTCTTCAAAACTTTGATTTTTAAAGATTGTTGAGTCTGGAGTAAAATTAATAATTGTTCCTGTTTTATCGCTTTTTCCAATTTTTCTTACAGGACTTACTGCTTTTCCAATTTGATATTTTTGTTCATATGCTTCTCCATCACGATGAATTTCTGCTCTTAAATTTTCAGACAAAGCATTTACAACAGAAACTCCAACTCCATGAAGACCTCCTGAAACCTTATATGTATTTTTATCAAATTTTCCACCAGCATGTAGAATTGTCATAACAACTTCAAGTGCGGGAATACCTTCTTCTTTGTGAATTTCTACAGGAATACCTCTTCCATTGTCTTCTATAGAGATAGAGCCGTCTTTCTCAATAGTAACAATTATTTTAGTACAAAAACCAGCAAGAGCCTCATCAATACTATTATCAATGACTTCATTAACTAAATGGTGAAGACCTCTCTTCCCAATGTCCCCAATATACATTGCTGGCCTTTTTCTTACAGCTTCTAATCCTTTTAAAACTGTAATTTTTTCTGCGCTATAACTATTTTTATTATTCATTAATTCTTACCGGCATTAACAAAATAGTTGTCTTGTAATTTTTTGTTTCTGGCAAAAGTAGGGTTGCTGATAATTCATCTTTAAAAACAAAAAGAATTTCTTCTGATGGATAATTCATAATGGCTTCTTTCAAATATGTTGCATTAAATCCAATAGAAATTTTTTCTCCATCATATTCTGCTGTTTTAAGAGGAGCATACACGGTTTTGCTTTCCGGCTGATTAACACTTTTTAGAAAAACTTCTCCCAATGCAAGGTTAAGAGAAATTTGATTTGTATTTTTATTTGTTGCTATAGATGTTGCTTTTATACTATTTAAAAAATCTTCTTTTTGAAGCTTGAGAACATAAGAATTGTCCTGAGGTATAACAGCTTTATAGTTTGGATATTTTTCATCAATTAATCTTGAATATAAAACATCTCTATCATTATTAATAAATACATGATTATTGCTAAATATTAATGAAGATTCTTTTTGTCCTTGAATAAAAGAGCTTAACATATTTAAATATTTTTTTGGGATTATAAAATCTTCTATAATGTTAGATTCATTTTTCTTTGCTACTACAACAAGTCTATGACCATCGGTTGAAACAAAATTTAATCCCTCTTCCGAAAAAGAAAATAGAGCTCCACTTAATGCTGGCTTTAATTGATCTTTATTTATTGCGTAGATTATAGTATCTAATATCTTTTTTAATTCGCTAGTATTTATATTATAAACAGTTTCATGCTTATTTTCTGGAACTTTTGGATATTCTTGAAATGAAAGAGTGGGTATATCAAAAGAAGTTCCATTCTCTGATTTAATATTAATATGTGGTCCGGCTATTTCAATATCAACTCTCCCTTCATCTATTACTGATATAATGTCATTTAGTTCGGTAGTGGGAAACAATCCTTCCCCATTAGTATTAACAGATGCGGTAATGGTTGTTTTTATTCCAACCTCTAAATCTGTTGAATGTAATGTCACTCCATGAGCACCCGAAGATATATAAGTATAGTTTATGAGGGGAGTTTGTGATCTTGCTTGGGTTGTTTTTATTAATTTAGAGAATGCTCTTTGAAGTTCTTTTCTTGTTGTTGAAATATTCATAAATAACCATCAATTATAAAAAGATACTTAGCTTTTAACAAGCCTTAATTATGGTATATAATATTGCCTAAGTAAAAGAAAATAGATTTTAGGGCTATTTTGGAAGCTTTTTTTTCGAAAAAGTTACTTATTAGTTATTATATACTTATATATAAAAGATAAATATTAGTAATAAGGTGTAAATGTTAATAAAGACTTAAAAAGGCAAATTTTTTAGACGAGAAAAGGAAACACATAAATATGAACATAAAATGTGCAAAGAATGTTAATAACTAAAAAATATGTTTTTTGTTTTTTTAATTGGTTATTTGTGGATAATTAAGTGGATTTCTTTTTATATAAACTTTTGTCTTTATTCTTTCTATCCAATTACTATACCAATCTGATTTTTTTTTGTTTAAAGCCAATTGTTCTAATTTAATCCAATTTTTTTCTATAGTTGGAAGGCCCCCTTCTTCAATCTTATCTATCCAAAGTAAGTGGTAACCAAAGTCAGTAAGAATTGGTGTACTACAAGTGTTTTCTGGAATGTTTTTTATTACAGAGGACAATTCCTCTACTTGATATGTATCTGTATTAATCCACCCCAATAAACCACCATTATCTTTTGTTGTTTCATCTTTTGAATATTCTTTAGCTATTGAAACAAAATTATTTTTTGTACTTATTTTTTTAGAGAGATTAGAAACAATCTTATAGGTTTTTGTTTTATCTTCGTCGCCAACTTCTGTTTGCAATAAAATATGTCTCACTCCAACTTTCTCCCCAGATCTTTCTAAAACCTCTATAATGTGAAAACCAAATTGTGTTTTTATTGGTTTACTTATGGTATTTATTGATAAGGTAAAAGCTACTTTTTCAAATTCTTTTACAAATGTTCCTCTTGGAACAAAGCCTAAATAACCACCATTATCTTTTGAAGCAAAATCTTCTGAATATTTTTTTGCAGCCTCTTCAAAAGATAAACCCTTGTTAATTTCTTCTAAAATATTAAAAGCTTTTAATTCTGTTTTTTTCATTGATTCTTCAGATGGGGTTATTTGAATTAAAATATGCCTAACTTTATGTCTCTTAGGAAAAGAGGGAATACTATCTTTATATGTTTTAAAAAAGTCTTCTACTTCAAGCCTTGTAATTTCAATATTTCTTGTTAATTCACCAGTATATTTTTCAGCTATTAATTTTCCTTTCATATCATTTTTATAAGATCTTTTAAAATCAGATATTTTTCGACCCAAAACTTGTTCTGCAGCTTCTTCACTCCCCGTTTGAGAAATAATATTTTGAATTTGTCTTTCTAAAGCCCTCTCTACATCTTTTTCTAAAACCATAATAGAATCAATCTCTGCCATTTTTATAATAACAAGTTGTTCAATCATGCTTTCTACAGATCTTAACAACAGATTTTTATATTTACTTGGGCTTTTATAAGGATCAACATTTTCTTGTGCAGCAAGAGCATTTGCAGACAAGACAACATCACTTAATAAAACAATTTCATCGTCGACAACAGCAGCAATTTCATCCAACATAATTGGTTGTTGAGAAAATAACATACCACAAAAAAATAATAAGAATATTTTTTTATTCATTTTTATATAACCTTATTTCGTTTCACGTGAAACCAGCGCTTTAAATATACTAATAAAATAGATATATCTGTTGGCCTAATGCCATTAATACGCTGAGCCTGACCAATGGTTTCAGGCAATATTAATAAAAATTTTTCCCTACTTTCATTGGAAATGCTTTTTATTTCATTATAATTAAACCCCCTTGGAATAATCATATCCTCGTAGATCTTTATTTTTTGAATTTCTGCCTTTTGTCTATTTATATACCCACTATATTTAATTTTTGTTTCAGCCTCAAATAAAATTTCTTCAGCATATTCTTTTTTATATTCTTTTTTATCTATTC
>DTWI01000146.1 GCA_012963075.1 Fidelibacterota bacterium | reverse complement strand
TCCAAAAAAAGACATTAATACTGATCCAAATCCTTCTCAATTATTTAATCTCCGCTAACCCAGTATAAGGCTGCAAAGATGATGGAATATTAATTGAACCGTCTTTCGTTTGATGCGTTTCAAGGAGAGCTGCAAGAACTCTTGGTGTTGCAAGACCAGATCCATTTAAAGTATGAACATAATTAATTTTATTATTTTCATCTCTAAATTTTATATTCCCTCTTCTGGCTTGAAAATCCTCATAATTGCTACAAGATGAAACTTCCAACCATTTTTCTTCTCCTGGAGCCCATACCTCTAAATCATAACACTTTGAAGCTGCAAAACTTAAATCTCCACTGCATAATTCAACAATCCTATAATCTAAATCTAGCATATCTAAAATCTTTGCTGCTTGTTTAGTTAAACTCTCTAATTCTGAATATGAATCTTTAGGATGAACAAATTTTACTAATTCTACTTTGTTAAATTGATGCACTCTCAACAATCCTCTAGTATCTTTACCATAAGAACCTGCTTCTCTCCTAAAACAACTTGAATATGCCAAATAATATTTTGGTAAATCAGATAAATCCAATATTTCATCTTTATGTATATTAGTTAATGGTACTTCAGCAGTGGGAATTAAGTACAAATCATCTTTTTCGATATAGTACATATCTTCATCAAATCTTGGTAACTGACCAGTTGTATTTACAGAACTTGGTTTTACTAAAAACGGGGGGAAAATTTCAGTATAATCATAATTTTTTAAATTATAGTCTATCATAAAATTAATAAGTGCGCGCTCAAGCAAAGCTCCATTCCCTTTATACAACGGAAAACCTGGACCACTAATTTTTGCACCAGCTTCAAAATCTATTAAATCTAGATTTTTAACAATATCGACATGGCTCTTTGGTTTAAATTTTAATTCTCTCTTTGAAGAACATTCTTTAGATACAACATTATCAATAGGAGATTCTCCAATAGGTACAGATTTGTGTGGCATATTTGGAATCTGAAGGAGCATATCTTTAAGTTCTTGAGATTTAGTACGTTGTTTATTCTCTAATTCTTTTATTGTATTAGATAATTTTTTCAAATCTTCAAATACTGACTTATCAGCGCTCTTTTTGGACTTTAATGTTCCAATTTCTTTTGATTTTTTATTCTGTTTTGATTGAAGGTCATTAAGTTTTTTAGTTAAATCTCGAAGTTCAGAATCAGATTTAACAATACTATCTAAACTGATGGACTTATCTTTCTTTGATAATTCTTTTTCAACAGAAGATTTATCATCACGAATTTTCTGTATAGATATCATTTGCTATAATTTACCTAATTCTTCTACAATATTAACACTTATCGTTTCAAGGATAAAATTGTTTTCGTCAATAATTTCTATCTTGTAATTACCAAAATTATCAATATTAAATTGGCTAAAATAATAATCTGATATTGGATTGAGATATAATCTCTTATTGTATAGGTATCTATCATCAATAGAAATTTTTGCAGTAAATATCTTTTTTTCTGAGTCAACACGATTTGAAAATCCATAGATAAATATTTTATCATTTATGTTATAATGTTCGCTTCCTAAAAAAAAATTGTAACGTAATTTTTTATTTTCCAACGCCCACTTTAAAGATTCTTCAAAATAATCATTTTTTTCATTGAAAAAATCTTCATAAAAATTTGTATTATTAATTAAAACAGATTTAAACTGATTTTTCTCGAAAAAAGTTCTTTTTGAAATATTATTTATATCCTCTTTAGAATCAATTTTAACTCCAAAGAGTGGAGACAATTTAATTAAAGAATCAAAATTCTGATTATTGCCAATAGAGAGAATTAAGGCAGTATTTTGAGAATAAATTTTTCTGAAAAATAATTCTAACCATTTATCTGATATAATATGATTTGGAAAATTATCAAAAATAACTAAATCATATCTTTTAAACCAAAAATCTTTGAAATCATGGATCCCCGTCTCAAAATCAGGTATAAAGTGATCAAAATCATTTGCAACATGATTAATAATAGCCATTGAATTAAAATTCAAGTTGCCACTGATAATTGCAATCTTTGGATTGTCTGACTCTAAGTTTACATTAAAACTATACCTATTATTTGCAATATTTTCTTCAAGCTTCAAGCTGGAAATTTTTACATCAAACTTTGATTTAAAATCAATATTATCTTTTAATAAAAATGATTGAAAATAAACTTTTTGGTTGGATTTCAAACTAATTTGGTCTGAACCAATAAGATTGTTGGCATTTGAAAGACTAACTTGAACAGTTTCATTTCCATTAATGTTTTGGATTTCAATATCAATGTATATTGATTTCTGATCAGATCTATTAGGGTATACGATAATATTTTTTATAGCTATATCTACTATATCTTCTGGAGTTTTTAATTCAATACTTTCTGGAATTATATTATCTGCAATAATATCAGTCTCATCAGCAAAAAAGAAAAAGAAAAGGGAGTTTATATAAATTGCTCCACCTATAGCCACACCAATTGATACCCAAAAAAGAAACCACTTATATTTATCTTTCATTATTAAAGAACTATTCCTCTAGAATAAGCAGAAAAATTTATTCCTGCTTCAACAGATTTAGTGTTCATTTTTTTCTCTCCTAAAAATGCAATCATATCTGCATTATCAGTACAATATTTTAGAGAAGGAAAAATAATAGTTTTATCTAATTTACCTAATTTTTCTCTTAATCGTTTATTGGCGGCAACTCCACCACAAATAATACCAGTATCGATTTTAAAATTATCCATAGCTCTATTTAATTTAATCATCAAAGTATCTACGATAGCTTCTTGATAGCTAGCAGCAACATCATTTGGCGAATATTTATCATTCTTTTTTATATAATTGATCAAAGCAGTTTTTAAACCACTAAAACTAAAATTATAACTCTTATCATGTATCATAGGACGAGGAAAATCAATCAACTTATTATTTCCACCTTTTGATAACTTCTCTATCTCCGGACCACCAGGATAATCTAGACCCAATGTCTTTGATCCTTTGTCAAATGCTTCTCCACATGCATCATCCAAAGTTTCTCCTAAAAGATTATATTTAGAATCAGATTTAACCATCCAAAGTTGTGTATGTCCACCTGAAACAAGTAAACTAATAAAAGGAGGTTTTATTAAATCACCAAATTCAATAAATACAGAATTAAGATGTGCCTCAAGATGATTAATAGGAACTATTGGAATATCCAGTCCTTGAGATAATCCTTTGGCAAAAGAAATTCCAGATAATAAAGAACCCATTAATCCTGGACCATTAGTTACAGCAATAGCATCTAAATCAGAATAGTTTAACTTAGATTCTTTTAAAACTTTTTTAGTAATTTGAGGTAAAAATTTTTCATGTTCTCTTGATGCAATTTCAGGAACAACCCCTCCATATTTTTTGTGTATATATTGAGTTTTATTATAGCTAGCAAGAATTTTATAGTCTTGACAAATTGCTACACCAGTCTCATCACAAGATGTCTCTATTCCAAGAATAATCAATTTTCTTTGATTGGTTCTTCTCTATCCACAACAAGAATTTCTAAATTATTTGGAGATAAATTTTCCCACTTAAAAAAATTGTTAGGTATTTCAATTTGAGGTAAATAAAACTGTTTATCAGGATTCCAATCTTTAAAATCAATTGTAACTAAAATATCTTCAGGAAGAATATTTGCAACTTGATCAAGGCCTCCAATAATAGTTAATGAAACTGTAGAAGGATTGACAAATATCTCAAGATCATTTGGCTTATTAATTAACTGAACTGGAATAGATGTAACAATCGTTTCACTAATCGGTTGAATATTAATATATCTTCGAACTTTCTTTGGATCAAAATCAACTAATTTATTTGGATTAATAATTGATAATTCTTCATCTATTGATGCTACAAGATTTAGCAAAGTATCTTTTTGAGTTCTCACAAATTCAATACTATTTACGATTTCTTGTGGTCCGCCAATGTTAATAGAGTCTGGAACAAAATTTTCATTTCCAACTTGTACATATCCTGGTTCTGTTGAAATAAATACCTGTGATTGAATTGGTACTTTTTTGACCAAATATTGATCTAAATTGATTATGATATTTTTTGGTGAAATAACCTCTACAAATTCTAAACCTAAAGATAGTGGCAATACTATCTTTTTAGGATTGTCTCTATAATAATCATTTAAATTGAAATTATATTGATCAGCAATACTGCTTAAATCAATAATTGCTTTATAATCATAGAAATTCTCAAACAATGCGAGCCATATAAATGATCTACCAGATCCTCTTATTGTAACAAGAATATCTTTTGGAACTTCTTCTTTATATGTTTTTTGTTCTTGTAAATTTCTTGCAATTAGAGGAATTTTTTTTGTTACTAAATAATCATCTTCACTTTTAATAAAAAACCAGAAAATAAATGCTATGATAAAAGAATAAAATATTCTTCTTAATTGAGGTACATTAGTATCTTTTAATTTTGGGATATTAATCTTCATCAGGTTGATTAAGCATCAAGACAACTCTTTTATCTTTCTCTTCAACTTCAACAACTAATAAATCAACAAGTTCCCCTTGCTTGATTGATGATAAGTAATTTTTTCTTAATTTTTTTGCAATCTTATCTATTGGAACAAAACCTTCAATATCATTTTCAAGACCAATAACCATTCCAGAATCAGTCAAACTATTATAAGTTCCTTGAATTGCTTGTCCAGATAAATACTGCTTTTTTATTTCAGACCAAGGATTTTCAGTCATTTCTTTCATGCTTAAAAATATTTTTCTATCCTTATTCGAAATTTCTAATACAATTAATTCAACATTGTCTTCTTTTTTAACAAATTCTTTTGCACGAGAAATATTTTTTGTCCAGTGAAAATCTGTATTTCTTATAAAACCTTCGATATTATCTCCCAAATTAATATATGCACCAAACTTGGTAATATTATTAATTGATCCTTTAATTTTATCATTTATAGCAAATCTAGATGATACATTCTTCCATGGATCTTCTGTTAATTGTTTAATACCAAGACTAATTTTTTGATCTTTAATATCAATAGATAATATTTTTGATTCTAATATATTCCCTGTTTTATAATGATCAGATAAATTTTCAATATTTTTATTCCATGAGATTTCTGATATGTGCACTAAACCCTCCACACCTTTTTCAATTTCAACAAAAATACCATAGTTCATAATACTAACTATCTTGCCTGATATAACATCACCAACATTATATTTATCAACAATTGATTTCCAAGGATTATCAGTTAATTGCTTGATACCAAGGGAAATTCTTGATGTTTCTTTATTATAATCAATAACTTGTACGTCAACTGTATCTCCAATTGATACAACTTCAGATGGATGATTAATTCTTCCCCATGAAAAATCAGTAATATGTATCAACCCATCTACGCCACCTAAATCAATAAAAGCACCAAAATCGGTAATATTTTTAACCATACCAGAAATTGTTTCACCAACTTTAATTTTATCCATAATTTCTTGTCTTTTTTCATTTAAAGACTCTTGAAGTATGGCTTTTCTTGAGACCACAAGATTTTTTCTTGATTCATCAACTTTGACAATCTGAAAATCAAATTCTTTATTTAAAAAATCATCAAAATTCTTTACCGGTTGAACATCAACTTGAGATCCAGGAAGGAAAGCCTGAATTACATCAAGATCTACTACAAGACCCCCCTTAACTCTTTTAATGATTTTTCCTTTCACAGGTTTGGCATTATCACACAATTCTCTTAATTCGTCCCATCTTTTAATAAAATCAGCTTTATATTTTGAAAGGGTTATATTTCCATCAGTATCTTCAAATTTTTCAAGAAAAATATCTATCTTAGAACCAATTTCAGGTAAATCTTTATTGTTAAATTCTGATCTGTTAATCAACCCTTCAGATTTAAAACCTATATCAACCATAATATCATTTTCACTAATTCCAATTACTTTTGCCGATATAATTTGATTTTCAGAAATATCTTTAAAAGTCTTTTCATATTCACTTAAATCAGATTTAGCTAAACTATTAACCTCTTCATCACTTTCTTTGCCAGAAATTATTTTTATACCATTAAACAAATCTTTACTTAGATAATCTTTAATTTTTTTAGTGGTAGTTTCTTTTACTTCTACCAAATCACTATCAACGTTTGCAACCAATTCTTCTGTTTTGACATCTTCTAGGTTTTGATCTAACTTTTCATTCATAATTTTTTATACTCTTTCAATATGTTTATATATACTCTCTACCTGTTCATCAATACTACAATTTGATGTATCAATTACTACTGCGTCCTCTGCTTTTTTAAGAGGAGAAAGTTTTCTATTCTTATCACGTTCATCACGTCTTATTAAGTCATTCTTAATATCAGATAAATCAAGTTTTTCGTTAACATTATGAAAATCTTTTAATCTTCTTTTTGCTCTAATATCGTAGTTTGCCACCAAAAAAAATTTATGTTCTGCATTTGGAAAAACTACAGTACCAATATCTCTTCCTTCAACAACAAAGTTACCATTACTTACAATTTCTTTTTGCATTTTAACCATTTTTTTTCTCACATCTTTTATGGCACTCACTTGACTAACCCTATTAGTTACTACTTTTTTTCTAATATCTTCGCTAATGTCCTCTCCATCCAACACAATTTTAGTTGGACGATCGATTGGAAATCTAACATCTAAGTTTAAAGTATCCAGAGAACTAATTACCATATTTTTTGATTCAATATCAACTTGATGTTGAATAAAAAAATAAGTTACTGCTCGATACATAGCACCAGTATCCAAATATCCAAATCCTAACTTTCTTGCTAGTTTTTTAGCAGTTGTTGTTTTTCCAACGCCTGCAGCTCCATCAATTGTTATAACCATAAAATTGCTCAGAAAGTTAGTCTTACTTTAAATAAATGCCAACATTTTTAAAATGTTCTCATTTTAGACGAACTTTCCTGAAATATTTTTTTTCTTTTTTCGTTAATTCTCTCCAAAAACCTTCCTTTAAATGTCCTAAAGCAATATTCCCAAACTTAACTCTTTTTAAAGAAAGTAATTTTATATTGGAAAACTTGAATATTCTCCTAATCTCATTTTTTTTTCCTTGTTTTAAGATCATTTTAATATGAAATATATTTTTCACTTTTTTCTGAGATAATATTTCTGCTCTTCCCTTCTCTCCAGACCCAATAAAAATACCTTTTTTAATCTTTTTGACTTGTGACCCTTGTATTTGAGCTGTTGTTTCAGCAATATATTCTTTAGGAATTTTGTTTTTTGGATGTGTTAAGAACTGAGATAAGTTTCCATCATTAGTTAACAAAATTATACCCGTTGTATTTTTATCTAATCTTCCAATATAATTGAGAGTAGATTTCTTTGGAATTAAGTCAAAGATTGTTTTTCTGTTTAATTCATCACTCCTAGAACAAATAAATCCTTTTGGTTTATGGAGTACAATTGTTTCGCATTCTCTTCTAAACTTGATTTTTTGTTCATCAAGTCTCACTATATCTTTTTCAGGATCTATATCAACAAAAGGATCTAGCTCAACAATATTATTTACTGTAATAAGGGCTGATTTTATAGATTCCTGAGATTTTCTTCTAGATAGCAGACCAGAAGAGGCAACAAATTTAAATAATTTCACTACTGATTTTATCCTCTTGAGAATCGATTATTTCAGAAATTTCATTATGTTTTGGCATATCAGATAAATGGTCTAGACCAAAATGTTTCAAATATTCTTCGGTAGTGCAATATAATAAAGCTCTCCCAGGGCTATTATCTCTTCCTTTTATTTTTATTAATTTTTTTGTGAGTAG
>DTWI01000145.1 GCA_012963075.1 Fidelibacterota bacterium | reverse complement strand
TTGTGTGGAAAAAGCCAAAAAGTATTGTGATGATGTTGAATTTTCCCCAATGGATGCTTCAAGGACTGACATGAACTTTTTATATCAATTAATCGAAGCAACAGTAAAAGCAGGAGCCACTACAATTAATATACCTGATACCGTAGGATATACGATGCCATGGGAATTTAAAAATCGAATTGAAAATATAATTCATAATGTCCCTGGAATGGATAAAATAGTTACAAGCGTCCACTGTCATAATGATCTAGGATTATCTGTTGCAAATAGTTTGGCAGCAATTACTGCAGGCGCAAGACAAATTGAGGGATGCATAAATGGATTAGGAGAAAGAGCAGGAAATGCTGCCTTAGAAGAAGTAATTATGGCAATCGAAACCAGAAAAGATTTATTAAAAGTAGAAACTGATATTAATACTAAAGAAATTTATAAAACTAGCCGTCTAGTTAGTGATATAACCGGATTTCCAGTGCAACCCAATAAAGCTATAGTTGGAGCTAATGCATTCAGGCATGCTTCAGGAATACATCAAGATGGTGTAATAAAATCAAAATCTACTTTTGAAATTATGGATCCCAAATCAATTGGTCTTACAGGTAATACACTAGTATTAAGTAAATTGAGTGGAAGAGCTGGTCTAAAATCCAGACTTGAAGATCTGGGTTATAATTTATCATCTGAGGAAATTAATAAAACTTTCGAAGAATTCAAAATATTAGCTGACAAAAAAAGAGAAGTGACAAATCAGGATTTAGAATCATTAATGTCAAACCAAAAAAGATCTGAAAGATCTTCGGGGCAATTCGAATTAGTTTCTATTGATATAGAATCTGGCTCAAATAAAAACCCCACAGTTAAAATAGATATTAAAAATACGCAAAATAATAAAATTAAAAGGTCAACATCAACTGGCACTGGTCCTGTTGATGCAATCTATAAAGCAATTAATAAGCAAATTGATTTAAAAGTGATTTTAAATGAATGGAGAATAGAAGCTGTAACAGAAGGAATTGATGCTATTGGAGATGCTATAGTGAAATTAGAACATGAAGGAAGCTTAGTTGTAGGGCGTGGATCTGACACAGATATTCTAGTAGCTAGCGCAAAAGCATATATTGATGGATTAAATAAATTATCAAATAAATAACATAATAATCACTATATGAGTAAAATTCACAAAACATTATTTGAAAAAATCTGGGAAGCTCATGTTGTTTATGAGCAAAAAGATCAGCCATCAATACTTTATGTCGATCTACATATGATCCATGAGGTAACTTCTCCTCAGGCATTTGAAGGACTTCGGTTAGCTAAAAGAAAAGTAAGACGCCCAGATCTTACTATAGCAGTTGCAGATCATTCTATACCTACCTGGATAGGGAGGGATTCAATATCAGACCCAATAGCAAAACAACAAGTTGAAACATTAAGTGAAAATTGTGAAGAATTTGGTGTCCAATTATATGATATGTACCATAAAAACCAAGGGATAGTACATGTAATAGGACCTGATCTTGGATTAACACAACCTGGTAAAATTATCGTGTGTGGCGATAGCCATACATCTACAAATGGTGCATTTGGATCATTTGCAATGGGAATCGGAACTTCAGAAGTAGAACATGTATTAGCAACTCAAACATTAAGACAATTTAAGCCTAAAACAATGAATATACATATAGAAGGTTCTTTACCTAATGGAGTGACTGCAAAAGATTTAATATTAGGAATAATTAAAAATATTGGAATTAGTGGCGCTGTTGGCCATGCAATTGAATATACCGGTGAAGCTATAACTAATTTAAGTATGGAAGGAAGAATGACCGTCTGTAATATGTCAATAGAAGCTGGTGGAAGAGCAGGTATGATAGCTCCAGATATGAAAACAATAAAATATCTTGAAGGCAAAGC
>DTWI01000144.1 GCA_012963075.1 Fidelibacterota bacterium | reverse complement strand
TTTAGCAAAGGAATTTGGTTATGTAAATGTTATGTTAATGAATTTGGATATTGCAATAGATGAATATTTAGAATCAGGAAAACCATTCGAAATATTTTAGAATCTTAACACTTTGGAGATAAAATAAATATTTCAAAACACGCATCAAAGAGAAGCAATCAACGGGGATTTTCAAAAAGTACAATTGAAAATATTAAGAGATATGGATGTACGAATTATAAAAATGGTAATGCCAAAGAAATACGTGTTAAGAGAAATACTGTTCATAAACTAATTGAAAATCTAAAAAAAGAAATCAAACACCTTGAGAATTTGAAAGATAAAGCAATTTTATTGGCAGGCGATGATGATACCGTTATAACTATGTACCATATCCATTGATGTGATGATATCGAATAAAAAAAAAGGAGTCAACTATGACCTTTCATGAGGCAGCATGTAAAATTCTTAAAGAAGAGAAAGCCCCTTTAATCTCAAAAGAAATTGCTACCCGGATACTGAAACAAGGGTTAGTGCATAGTAATGCAAAAAACCCTAATTATTCAATTGCGCAAACAATTGAAAAAAATATTCGTGATTGTAGATATCTTGAACCAAGTCTCGTTTTTTTATATGAATTTAACAAACGGAAGATATGGTTTGAATCTGAAGACAATTTATCTTTTGATAGAGAAAATAATATATCGATAAATAAAATCCCGGATGAACTAATGAAAATGATTGATTATGAAACAGAAGAAAATAATTCAAAAAGTGAAAATGAAATATTGGTTGGTATTATGAAACGTGGACTTCAAGAAATAATTATAGAAAGAAAACAAAATTTGGAGTGTCAATTAAATCAAATAAATGCAATATTATAAAACTATGGTTTATACAATACGATTCATCATTTTGTGAACTATGAAAATAGTTTAAAAAATAAAAATGACAGATAAGTTAACCAAACAAGACATTGATGATCTTATCTATATTGGTAAAATACCTTTTGGCAAATTAGTTAATGAAGGAAAGTTTTTTTCTGAATTTCGTAAAAAGAATCATATTAATCGAACGAATTGGAAGATTTGGTATGAGAAAATTGATAAATTATCTGACGAGGATTTAGTTTTATTATTCAAAGGTCTTGTTCATGTCGATGGTGAAATGAATGGTGGAAGCGGCGGTTCGGTTTCAGCTGGTATATGGGTTTATAGAGCCATACAAAAGAGAGGGATAGATAAAGATAATCAAATTGCTGATTATGGTCTTAAATATTGTAACAATCCTTATATACCATTTGGAATGTGTACAAGTGCGAAATCTACAAAAGAACATTACCTAAATTTAATTATTAAGGAGACGAGCAGGCGGGAAAGAGCTGAAAGGGAGAATAAAAGGCGTAAGCGTGTTGATTGTAGAGGCGAAAAAAGGAAGGCGGCAATTTCAGAATTAAGAAAACTTGATTATAATACGCGTGGACAAATCCTTAAAAAGTTAACCAAGAAATATTCCCATTATTCAATTGAAGATAAATTTTCTTTGATGGCTAATGATGAAAAATCCCCACCGGAATATTATCCCAAAGAATGGGCGATGGTATCTGATGAAGAAGTCAAGAAGTTGTCGAGGGAATTAATAAGAAAATTATATGATAAATTATCTACAAAAACCAAAGGTCCATGGAGGAATCTTTCAAAAATTCTATCAAAATATGATAATGATCTTTGATAGATTTATAATGTAATTCATTTTTTAAGATATTTTTTGATGATTTGATTCATTTTCAAT
>DTWI01000143.1 GCA_012963075.1 Fidelibacterota bacterium | reverse complement strand
TAATGCGGGAGGTGGGTTTTTTTGCTTCGTATCTGGGGCATACCCAAAACCGAAGCGATACTTTTAATAAACTTTAATAATTGTATATTTGAAAGTCCCTTATTTGTTATTTTGTTATTTGTAATTCACTTATTTGTAATTATTATATTCCTTATTTGCTTATTTATGAATTACCTATTTCCTTTTTTTATATTTACTTATTTGATATTTCTATATTTAGCTTTTATATATTTAGCTTTTACATATTTACTAATTACAAAAAAGCCCCCCAAAACTAATCGGGAGGCTCGTTAGGAAACAGAGGCAAAGCAATTGCCGCTATTGAATTATACTCGCTTGGCTAGAATTTTTCTAGTGTCTTTCAGGTACTCTTGACCACATGAAGTGAGTGAACGACCTTCTGGAGTAATATCCATCAAGTTCATCTTCTGCAAATACAACTCAAAGTCGCGTTGCAAGCAAGCCTTCGATAGACCAATCTTCGCGGACAACTTCGTGAGTCGGGTTGCTTTTTCCTCTGCTATGACTTCAAGGATTCTATATTCGATGCGGCTCAAGCCAAGCGGAAGAATATCAACTTCACTACAAAGTATATTCCAATCCCTGACCTTAAAAGATTTGCGGCGAATTGACCTACAATAATTATAAATCTTCACCGATACTTTTTGTGCCGCTCGCGCATTTCCCCTCAAGGTTGTCGAAACCCTAGCCAATACATTACCTTCAAACTTAATCGTCGGAAGGTTCCTGCGAACGATTTGAGATAAATCATCAATAGAATAATCTACCAAATCGACTCTATCCATCCTGTCCATCAACGCATGAAACACATCTTGTGCTTCTGTCGTTGCGAAAAGGAATGTCAGTTTTCTGAAATCACAATCAAAAACATAATCATCATAAGCGAAATGATTTCGATTATCTTTATTGGGATTCAGTATTGTTAGAAGTGCCATCGTCACATCTTTCGGCAACTCACTACATTCATCAAATAGAATAGTAGCATTAGCGTCAACCAAATGCGGCACTACGATTTGTGTGAAGAACTGGTTGAGATTTTTAATTGTGGCACAATTTAACTCAATCCACTTCTTTGGCTTTACACCATCCAATAAGTTACGAGCAAACGCTTTCGCAATGAATGTTTTGCCAGCACCTTTCGGCGCGACGAACATCAAATGCGGAATGATGCCAGTAGCTACGAACCCTCTATGATAGAAGGCTAACTTGCGCTTCGCGCAATCTTGCCCGATTACATTCGGGAACAACTTATCAATATCTGCTTTTTTAGTCATAGCAATTCAGAATAAAAAAACTTTTTATTTACCAATCTTTATCAACTTTTAAGGCTACCTTATCTAATTCTTTTTCTTTGTCCTTTTCTAACTTCGACACAATGGGTAATCTATTACCTGTATTCTGCCCGTCATGCCCCTCTGTTATCATTCCCAATGCTTGTAAGAATTTCTTACTAACATGAATGACTGCATCTTCTCTTAAAAATCTATTTAGCGTCCCAAGTGGGACTCCTAAATAAGAGGTCGCGCCAGATTTCCTAGCCATCGAAATAGCATACAGTAGACTTTCCGACAGGTCAACATCTTTTTTAGATTTTTTATTCCTTTCCCTTGCGCCAGTTTAATGCAATAACGATTAAGGTTATTACCCAAAAAGACACAATGATACTTGCTAGTGAGTCAGCGTCGAACATGGTGAATAAACATTACACTTATTCTTTAGGATGACGCTTATGCGCTTATCAAATTATAGAAAAGTTGTAATTATCTAATAGTGGTTGTCGCCGCTATATTTGGCAAATGTATATTTGTAAATAGATGATTAGTAAATAGCTATATTTAGTTAAATGGCATTAGTAAATAACTAATTAAGTTAAATGAATTCAAATGTAATTAAAGTAATCTAAATAGACTTAAACGAACTATCCATAATCCACTTAAATAAATTAAAAGTTTTTTTATATCGCTTATTTGTAAATATAAAAGTG
>DTWI01000142.1 GCA_012963075.1 Fidelibacterota bacterium | reverse complement strand
GAGATAAGAAAGTGGGAACATTTGGAGATGTTGCGGCGACCTCATTTTATCCAGCAAAACCATTGGGATGTTATGGAGATGGAGGAGCTATTTTTACCAATAATGACGATCTAGCAGAGCGATGTAAAGCAATTCGTATCCACGGCACAAGTTCAGATAAATATAATAGTGAAATGATTGGACTCAATGGACGACTAGATAGTATGCAAGCAGCAGTGTTACTAGAAAAGCTTACAATTTTTGATGACGAATTAGAAAGGCGCAATCAAGTAAATAATTATTATAGAAAATATTTAAATAATGCTCAACATATACCAGAAAATTATCATTCAGCGCATGCGTTATTCTCCATTACTTTAGGGTCTCATACAAAGAGAGAAGAATTAGTTGCTAAGCTGAAGCAGAATAGTATCCCCAATGTTATCTATTATAAATATCCTATCCATTTAATGAAGGGGTTTAGTTATTTAGGTTATAGAAAGGGAGATTTTCCTATTTCAGAAAATTTATCACAAACGATTGTTAGTTTACCAATGCATCCTTATCTTACCGAAATGGACATTGATTCAATCATAAAAACGTTAAAAAATAATGAGTAAAAAAATCTTAATAACAGGCGGTGCAGGGTTTATTGCTCATCATGTAATTGATAAAATTTTATCTATGACAGATTGGGAAATTATTACATTAGACCGATTAGATTTTAGCGGGAATCTTAATAGATTGAATGAGGTTGTGACTGCTTATCCTGAATCTGAGCAAAAAAGAGTAAGAGTTATTCATCATGATTTAAAAGCAGAGTTGAATCCAGAGATTACAGCTACTATTGGAAAGGTAGACTATATTAGTCATCTTGCAGCGGGGTCACACGTGGATCGATCGATTACTTATCCATTAAAATTTGTGATGGATAACGTTGTAGGAACAGCTCACATCTTAGACTATGCTAGAAAGCTAGATAACCTAGAAAGATTTGCATATTTTAGTACTGACGAAGTGTTTGGACCAGCACCAAAAGGAGTCAATTACAAAGAAAATGATCGCTATAATTCTACCAATCCTTATTCAGCTACTAAAGCTGGAGCAGAAGAACTAGTGGTTGCTTATGAGAATACATATGGACTACCATCACTTATTACTCATACGATGAACGTGTTTGGAGAAAGACAAAATCCTGAAAAATATATTCCTATGGTTATTAAAAAAGTAAGAGATAATGAGACGGTTACTGTTCATGCAAATGCAGAAAAAACTATTGCAGGATCACGACACTATATTCATGCTGGAGATGTTGCGGACGCATTATTATTTTTATATAATTATAATATTTCTTCCATACAACCAGATGATACAGGAGCAAAGTGTCAAAAGTTCAATATTGTTGGAAAAGATGAAATTGATAATTTAGCATTAGCTCAATTTATAGCTCAAGCACAAAACAAAGATCTGAAGTATGAAATGGTAGATTTTCACTCACAAAGACCTGGACATGACCTAAGATATGCACTTGATGGTGAGAAAATGAAAAATATGGGATGGACTCCTCAATCTGCATATAAAAGACTCGAGCAGGTAATAGGATGGACTTTAAAAAATGATAGGTGGCTTTCTATTTAATTTTCTTCAGTTACAGCCCTGCCCTTTAGATGCTCCCAATCTTTATCAGGTCTAATTTTTAAATTTGTTTCCCATGTCCCTTTTAATACATTCATATCCACATCGATTGATTCAGCAAAATGTATTATAGCTTGTAAATCCTTTGGGAAGCAGCTACCTGCAAATCCTAATTTTCCATCATTCCCAGGTACATTAACATGCGAAGCACCTACTCTTGGATCTCCGATGAATCCTTCTACAGCTTTGTCCCAATTAACATTTGTTTTAGATGCTATCATTTTCATTTCATTCATAAAAGATACTTTAGTAGCAAGAAAGCAATTATTCATATACTTAATTAATTCTGCGGTTTGAAAATTAGTTTGAATGATAGGAACTGAATTTTGAAATCTCCAATTATAAAGCTCTGAAACTCTATTTGTTAATTTTTTTTCT
>DTWI01000141.1 GCA_012963075.1 Fidelibacterota bacterium | reverse complement strand
TTATTTGAAAATAACGTCAGCGTAGAATTTTTAATCTCTGAATTGGAAAGATTGGGTAAAAATGGATAACAAACGTGTTGTAATATATACAGTAGGTATTCTAGGCATTGTTATCTTCACCTTTATCTTATCCCAGTTTCATATCTTTAATTCAAGTCGATCATTTATGTTTATTGTTTTGCTTACCGTTATAATGGTATTGTTTAATGAAATTCAAAATGCAAGAAAAGATTCTGATTCAATCTTCTTACGCGACATTCCTGGGTTAAAGGCGGTTGAAGAAGCTGTGGGTCGTTCTACCGAAATGGGTAGGCCAATTCTTTATGTTCCAGGCATTATGGATATGAACGAAGTTGAAACAGTTGCTGGTGTTATTATTTTAGGACATGTTGCACAAATGACTGCGCAATATGAAACTGGTCTTGATGTACCCGTTGCAAGATCTATTGTAATGCAAGCAGCAAGGGAGTCCTGTAAAGAAGCATATCTTAGCCAAGGGCGACCAGAAATGTTTAATGAAGATATGGTTCATTATATTTCTGATGATCAATTTGCTTATGCAGCTGGGGTAAATGGTATAATGCAAAGAGATAAACCTGCTGCATGTCTGTATATGGGTAAGTTTTATGCAGAATCACTCCTATTTGCGGAAACAGGAAACGGAATTGGTGCAATTCAGATTGCTGGAACAGCATCCCAAGCACAAATTCCTTTCTTTGTCACAGCTTGTGATTATACTTTAATGGGGGAAGAATTTTTTGCAGCAAGTGCTTACCTTTCTAGAAAACCTGAATTAATTGGTGGGGTTAAAACACAAGATACAGTCAAGCTGATGTTGATTGGACTAATCATTGTTTGTTTGGTAATGCGTGCGTTATTTGATCTTGATATTGTTTCGTTTAATCTTTTGGATATGATTGGATAATAATATGATTTGGAAAAGATATATACCAATTGCTATTGTAGGATTTTTCGGATCTCTCACTCTATTTGGTTGGTTCATTGAGAACGAAGGTATCAAATCTTTTATTGATGACGATGCAACTCAATGGTATGATATTATTGCCAGTTTTGCGATTTTTCTTGGAGCATTAAATTTATTAAAACTACAATTTTTAAAAGTTCTTAAACGAAAAGCAGGTTGGGAATATAATGTTGTTGCAATTCTTTCTTTCCTTATTGTTTTTGTTATAGGATTTTTTATGAGAGGTGCTTTTGTTGTCGATATTCCTAATACCGATATACAGAGTACATACTTTACACAAGGAGCTGCAGAAGAAGCGGTTAATCACTTAAAAGATTCAGGCATTACTGCAAGCATTACACCTGCACAATGGGGAGCCCACATACAAACAGAAGGAGGGCTATTTAAATGGATGTTTGATAACATTTTTACCCCTCTTTCAGCAACTATGTTTGCTCTATTAGCGTTCTATGTTGCGTCAGCATCGTATCGTGCGTTTAGGGCAAGGAATTTCGAAGCAACATTACTCTTATTAGCTGGTATTATTATTATGATTGGAAGAGTTCCGATTGGTAGCCTTATTTCAAGCTGGATGATTATGTATTTATTGGTATTGGTAATTGGAATTCTTATTAATACGTACTTTAGAAGTCGTCAACTTGTATTTGGTTGGGTTGCATTAGGGTTAATAGGCGTGACAGTTCTTGGCTCATCTATGGGTTGGCCTATAGATCAACCTGCAGTATTTTTTCTGCCTGCTTTACAGGAATGGATTTATACAGTACCTAATTTAGCTGGAGCACGAGCTATTATGATTGGTATTGGGTTAGGGGTTATTGTAACCAGTCTGAGATATATATTTGGACTGGAAAAATCATATATAGGTGATCAATGAGATTTCTTGAAGACATTATCGTAAAGTTTGGATCAGTTGATAGAAGGGTAATCTTTGTATTAATTGGATTAGCAGTACTTGTCCCATTGTTGAACCCTATTGATCTTGCAATACGACCAACACCATCATCTCAAAGAGTTTATGATGCTGTTGATAGTATACCTGATAATTCTAAGGTTTTAATTTCATTTGATTATGGGCCTAGCACTAAACCAGAAATTCATCCAATGACATTAGGTGTTATGCGCCATATTCTTAGTCAAGATCGTGGACATAAGATTTATATAACTTGCTTGTGGCCTGATGGATTATATATGGCAAAAGATGCTTTAAAAATAATTAATGAAGAATATGATTTAGTTGAATATGAAGATTATGTTTTGCTAGGGTTTAGACCTGGAAATGAAGCAGTTGTAAAAGGTTTAGCAAGTGATTTACGTAAAGTGTTTACCGTTGATGCAGCGCAAAAGTCAATAAATGAGATTCCAATGATGGAAGGAGTAAATAATCTAAACGATTTCCAATTTATATTTACAGGTTCTGCGGGATATCCTGGAACCTTTGAATGGGTACAATATGGAGGAGATCCAACAGGTGTTCCTCTTTCATCTGGTACAACTTCTATTCAAGTAAATGAAGTGATGCCTTACGTACAAAGTGGCCAACTACAAGGAATTCTTGCAGGTATGCCTGGTGCAGCAGAATATGAAAAATTAATTGATACTCCTGGTATTGCTATTCAAGGAATGGCAGCACAATCGTATGGACATATTGTCATTGTCCTATTTATCATTTTGGGAAATTTAGCTTACTTTATTACCGAGCGAAGAGAGAGGAAATACTAAGGTGCCATTTTCAACAATACTCGGTGCTTGGATTGCTGCATTTCTTACGTTAGGAATTTTTTCATATCTCTATAGAGATAATCCATTTTATAAGATAGCCGAACATATATTTGTTGGTGTATCTGCCGCTTATTGGGCTGCCACATTTTATTGGACTCAAATTTATCCTAATTTATTTGGTAGGTTATTTGCTGTGGATAGTCCATTTGCAAGCATGTATGTTCTTGATAAGGGGCATGAGTACAATGGGTTATATTTCTTTCCGTTACTTTTAGGCATTATGATGTTATTGAGTATATTCAAACAGATTAATTGGATGGCAAGATGGGGAATTGCTTATACAGTTGGAATTGCTGCTGGGTTGAAAACGTTTGGATATTTAAGTTCCAATGTTATTAGCCAGATTAAATCTACTGCAGTAGATTTATTTAGCGGATCATTACCATTTTTTGCTATGCCAGGTGATAGTATTTTTAATAATATTATTATTTTTATTGGCACAATAAGTGCCCTAATGTATTTTTATTTCTCAAGAGAACAATCAGGTCTATATGGACGTTTTACGCGTTTAGGAATTTACTTCTTAATGATTAGTTTTGGTGCATCATTTGGGTTTGCTGTTATGGGCCGAATTTCTTTGTTAATTGGACGTTTTAATGATTTAATCTTATTCTCAAATTCCTCGTACAATTATGGTACGTTTTGGATGTTAGGATTCATTATAGTAGTGCTTGGTTATTGGTCATTCCAAAATCCTGAAAGAAAGGAGGGATAATTGAATGCAGTCATCTGATATTAGAAAAGTTATTGGTAGCAGTATGTTAGCAGATGGGATGTCCCCAATAATTGATTTAGAAAAATCTCATGGTTCTTGGCTAGTAGATAAAGTTACAGGGAAAGAATATCTTGATTTGTTTTCAATGTTCGCTTCATTATCTGTTGGATACAACCATCCTTATGTATTAGAGCAATCAGAGCGCTTAAAAATTGCTGCTATTAATAAGCCTACCAACTCAGATGTCTATTCTTTAGAAATGGCAGAATTTATAGAAACATTTAAACGTGTTGCCCAACCTAGCTATTTACCTCATGCGTTCTTTATTGAAGGAGGAGCATTGGCTGTGGAGAATGCGCTTAAGGTTGCTTTTGATTGGAAGCGTAGAAAAAATTTAGCTAAAGGAAGCAATGTAAAAGGAGAGAAAGTAATCCATTTTAAAGAATGTTTTCATGGTCGTTCAGGATATACAATGTCATTGACCGATTCTCCTGATAAAAGGAAAACCATGTATTTTCCTAAATTTGATTGGCCAAGAGTTACTAATCCAAAAATTACGTTTCCTTTAGAGAAAAATTTAGATCAAGTGGTTGCATTAGAGAACCAAGCTTTCATAGAAATAAAGGATGCTATTTCTGCCAATCCAGATAATATTGCTTCTATGATTATTGAGCCCATTCAGGGAGAGGGAGGCGATAATCATTTTCGATGTGAGTTTTTCCAAGAATTGAGAGAGATTGCTAATGAAAATGATATCATGCTTATTTATGATGAAGTGCAAACAGGGATTGGCGTTACAGGGAGAATGTGGGCGCACCAACATTTCGCAGCACACGAATGTAGCGATTGTTGTTGTGGAGAAGATTCATCTGCTAAACCTGATATTATTGCATTTGGTAAGAAAACTCAGGTATGCGGTATTGCAGTTAGCAATCGCGTAGAAGAAGTAGAAAACCATGTGTTTGAAGAATCCAGTCGAATAAATTCCACATGGGGTGGCAATTTGGTTGATATGGTGCGGCTTACCATCTATCTAGAATTAATAGAAAAAGAGAACCTAGTGAAAAAAGCTGAAAAAACTGGAGATTATTTATTGAATTGTTTATACACACTTCAAGAACAATACCCAAATCTTGTTTCTAATGCGCGAGGAAGAGGATTGTTTTGTGCATTTGATCTTCCTTCTGGAGATAAAAGAGATAAATTGGGAGAATTGCTTTTAGAAGAAGGGTCAATTCTATTAGGATCTGGACATCAATCTATACGTTTTCGTCCTCATTTAAATGTAAAAACTGAAGATATTGATTTTGGGATAGATTGTTTTAAAAAAGCTCTAGATAAGTTAGGGTAATGTCTAATAAAGGTAGATTATATATCATCGCCACTCCGATTGGCAATTTAAAAGATTTCACATTTAGAGCTATCGATATCTTGCAAGAAGTTGATTATATTTTTGCCGAAGACACACGTACATCTATTAAATTAATGAAACATTATAATATCACAACCAGTTTAGATAGTTATCACGAACATAATAACACTCAAAAAATTCCTAAAATTATCAAGTTATTAAACGAGGGAAAAAATATTGGATTAATTTCTGATGCTGGTACTCCAACCATTAGTGATCCAGGGTACAAATTAATCAGAGCATGTATTGCCGAAGAAATTGATATTATTCCTATTCCAGGAGCTTCTGCTGTAACAGCAGCCCTGAGCGCATCAGGACTGCCATCTGATTCGTTCTTTTTTTTGGGGTTCCTTCCGCAGAAAAAAGGAAGAAAAAAGAAAATTTCTTTTTTAAAGAGTTTAGAAAATACTATAATTATATTTGAGAGTCCTCATCGATTACTAAAAACGTTGAGAGAACTACATGATGAATTAGGTGAAAGACCGATTATTGTTGCAAGAGAGTTGACAAAATTATACGAGGAAATTATACGAGGAAATTTTAACAGTGTAATTGAATTTTTTGAGTCAAAGAAAGTAAAAGGTGAAATAGTAATTATTATTGGAAAAGATGATGACAGAATCTACTTCTAGAGGAAAATTTATTACATTTGAAGGCATTGATGGTTGTGGAAAAACTACGCAAGCAGAAATGCTGTTCGAATTACTGGAAAAACAAAAATTACCAATTAGTTTTGTAAGAGAACCTGGTGGCGATCCTATATCAGAATCGATTCGTAAACTACTATTGCATTCAGAAGAAATAATGTCTGATCGTGCAGAAGCATTATTAATGATTGCAAGTAGAGCACAATTAACCGATAAAGTCATTCTTCCTTATTTACTGAATGGAAGGTGGGTGGTTGCAGATCGTTACGCCGATTCTACGCTTGCATATCAAGGTGGAGGCAGAGGATTAAGTAGTACTGCTCTTGAAGAAATTAATTATTTCGGAACATATACCCTTAAACCTGATTTAACTTTCTTTATTGATATCTCTGTTGAAGAAGCAAACAAAAGAGTCTCTGTTTCTAGAGATAGGATTGAAAAAGAAGGAGACGAATTTCAGCAAAAAGTGCGCGATTTTTATACAAACTTACACACAAAAGAACTAGAACGTGTGATACTAATTAATGGAGAAAATTCAATTGATGCAATTCATAACGAAATTTGGTCCATTGTAAATGAAAAATTAATGTCATGAAGCAGTTAAAAAAATTATCTTTTATAGCCTTAATAATTACGGTTTGTTTCGTTGGATTATTACGAAGTCAACAGCTTGATATTTATCGTGAAATTGCACGATCTCAACAACAAATTATGACCGTTTATAAGTATCTTGTTACTGAGTATATCCATGAATTAAATATCCCACAATTAACATCAAAAATTATCAATTCGATGTTAGAAAATTTTGACCCATATACAGAATATTATGAAGAGAAAGATTTGGAAGATTTAAATATCAAAACTACAGGGGAATTTAGTGGAGTAGGGTTGCAGATTTATATGTATGAAGATCAACTAACAGTAGTGGGACCAATCGAAGGTTCTCCTGCATTCCGTGCTGGTATTTTTACTGGGGATCAAATTACTCATATTGATGGGGTTGCTACTGATGGAATGGAGCTAAAAGATGCGACCAACAAGATTCGAGGAAAAAAAGGTACAGATGTAGTATTAACTATTAGAAAACCGATTACAGAAGAAGTGCATGATTATACCATTAATCGTGACATTATTATTATCAAAGATATTCCCTATTATGGGATGATTGATCCAGCGGTTGGATACCTCAGAATAACAAATTTTTCAGAAAATACTCCAAGAGAAGTAAACAATGCTTTTCTGTCCTTAATGAACCAAGGAACAGAAAATATTATTATTGACTTAAGAGATAATCCTGGAGGATTGCTTTCCTCATCACTGGATGTATTAGACTTGATGTTGCCAAAAGATTTAGAAATGGTTTCAACAAAGGGACGTGGTGGAAAAATATTAAAAAAATTCAGATCATTAAATAGAGCATCGCTACCTCAGGATATTGATATTACAGTCTTAATTAATGAAGGAAGTGCATCTGCAAGCGAGATTGTTGCTGGTGTGTTGCAAGATCATGATAGAGCGGTGATTGTTGGATCACCATCATTTGGAAAAGGATTGGTCCAATCTGTGATTGCACTCAACAATAGTTCTGCATTAAAAATCACCAATTCAAAATATTATATTCCAAGTGGACGTACCCTACAGAAAAGAGAATACATTGATAAAGAATTACTTACAGACAACGCAACGATTGAAGATTCATTATTTACTACAAAAGCAGGACGAAAAGTATTTGGAGGTGGAGGTATTACTCCTGACATTGTAGTGGAAAACAAAGAAGCATATCCATTAGCTGTCTCGATTTTAAGGAATGGAGGATTTTTCCTTTTTGTACAACAAACAAGCGATCAATATGATTCATTGGATGCAGTAGCGAATGACCTTACTCTAATGAATAAATTTGCTGATTTTATTCAAGAAAACGATATTGCAGGATATGTGGATGGTGAAGGCGATTTAGAAAAAGCAAAAGAAAAACTAATTAAAGAAGATGAACCAAAAAATATATTCTTAAACAATGCATTTAATGTCATTGAAAACCAAATCAAGAAATCACAGACTGCAATGCTTGATGATGAAAAAGATTTTATTAGAAAAATGTTATTAGGAGAATTTGCTTTCTATTATGATGGAGACAAAGGGAGATATGAATTCTTGCTTCAAGGTGATAAAATAGTGCAAAAATCACTAGAAATCCTTCTTGATAATGCCCTGTATTCTTCTATACTAACTGTCCCTGAAGAACAACAAATTGC
>DTWI01000140.1 GCA_012963075.1 Fidelibacterota bacterium | reverse complement strand
GCACTAGTAGAAGCTGGCATAATAGAACAAGATGCAGATGTAGACTTTCTAAAGATAACAAAGCCTGTTGTATATACTGATGAAGAAAAAGATGTTGAAGTTGTAGGGGTCCCATATGATGGTTTTAAAACAACATTTACCATTCAATATAATCTTGAGGATTTAGATGTACAGTATTCATCGATACACAATATGTCTCAGAATTATAAAACTCAGATTGCTCCAGCAAGAACATATTGTTTGTTAAGTGAAATTAAAGGATTGACAAAACAAGGACTTATTAAGGGGGGTAATTTAGGTAACGCTGTTATTATTGTGGATAAAGATATTGAAGATGAAGAAGTCCAGATTTTTAAAGAAAGATTTGGAATTAAATTTTTTAAAGGAGATAGAGGTTTACATAAAACACAAGTATTACGTTTTAGAAATGAGCCTGTTAGACATAAAACATTAGACCTTATTGGAGATTTAGCATTATTAGGTAAGCCGATATTAGGACATATTACCGCTATCAAAAGTGGACATAAAGGAAATGTTGAATTTGCAAAATTATTAAGAAAAGAATTTAAAAATCAGTTTAAAAAATGAAAAATATTAATGAATTATTAAAAATTTTGCCTCATCGTTATCCTTTTATAATGATAGATAAAGTAATTAAATGGGATAAAAAAAAATCAATTCAAGCCATAAAAAATGTTTCTATCAATGAACCATATTTTCAAGGGCATTTTCCAGAAAAACCGATTTTTCCAGGAGTATTAATTTTAGAATCTATGGCACAAGCCAGTTCGTTGATTATGTCAGACTTTGTGGATAGTCCATCAAAAAAATTAGCATATTTATCTAAAGTATTAAATTTTAAGATCCATAAAAATGTAATTCCAGGAGATCAACTTTGTATTGAAGCAAAATTGTTACAACATAAAATGAATTCCTTTAAATTTAGCGTTGAATGTTTTGTTGATAAAAAACAAGTAGCATCGGCAGAATTGTTTGCAACTGCAGTAGACAAATAAGAGGTTAATTATTAGTACAACTATACATCCAACAAGTATTATTTCGAAAAAAGCAAAAATTGGTTCAAATGTAATAATTGGTGCATATAACGTTATTGAAGACAATGTTACCATCGGCAAGAATGTTACCATCGGCAATTTTAATACCATCGGCGAATACACTGAAATAAAAGCTCATTCTCGTATTTTTCACAATAGTAGTATTGGTGCTATTCCTCAAGATAAAAAATTTGGAGGAGAAAAAAGCAAACTTACTATTGGAAAACGTACAGTCATTAGAGAATTTGTTACATTAAATAGAGGCACTGAAGCAGAGGGAAATACCGTTATTGGAGACGATGTTTTAATTATGACAGGTGTTCATGTTGCCCACGATTGCAAAGTAGGGAATAATGTTATTCTTGTGAATTTAGTTGCTCTTGGGGGGCATGTTGAAGTAGATGATTGGGCTATTTTGGGAGGAGCAACCACTGTACATCAATTTTGTAAGATTGGAAGACATGTTATGCTTGCTGCAAATTCTAAAATTGTACAAGATGTTCCTCCATTTATTTTAGCTGGTAAATATCCTGTTAAATACACAGGCATTAATTCCCTTGGTTTAAAAAGGAGAAATTTTTCAAGTAAACAACGCATGACAATAAAAAAAGCGTACCGATATTATTTTCGATCTGATTTGAATACTTCAGTTTCTCTAAAAAAAATAAAAGATGAATTCAAAAAAGATAAAAATATTAAAGAGATTGTTTCTTTTATTGAAAATAGTCAACGTGGTATCATTTAATTACTAAATGAAAAAAATTTCCATATTTGGTTCTACTGGATCGGTTGGAACACAAACTTTATCTGTAATAAATGCTCATCAAGACAAATTTAAAGTTTCTTGTCTTTCTTGTAAGGAGAATGCTAATCTTCTCTTAGATCAAGTAAAACAATTTATGCCAATCAAAGTAGCAATTGATAAAATTGATTCTAGTCATCCTTTAAATGATTTTTGCAAAAAACGTAGTATTGAACTTATTGTTGGTGAAGATTCTTCTCATATTCTTTCGCAGTATAAT
>DTWI01000139.1 GCA_012963075.1 Fidelibacterota bacterium | reverse complement strand
AATTATTGCAACAGCATTAATTGACACAGGAAGCAAGATGGACGGAGTAATTTTTGAAGAATTTAAAGGAACTGGTAATATGGAATTAGTTCTCGATAGAGAACTAAGTGATAGAAGAATTTACCCTTCTTTTAATATTATTAAATCTGGTACCAGAAAAGAAGAATTATTATTATCAGATCAACACCTTTCAAGAATGTGGATTCTTAGAAAAATGCTAGGAGAAATGAACACAGAACAGGCAATGAATTTCATGCAAGAAAGAATGAGAAGAACAAAAACTAATCAAGAATTTCTTGATTTAATGAGCAAATAGAATTTCCGGGATGTCTTCAATCCTTTTCTCGTCACTTATTGGTAAAATTAACCCATCATTTACGCTCGAAATGACTGCTAAGGCAGCCGCGTTACGTGCACAAGGCGTGGATGTAATTAATTTCGGTGTAGGTGAACCAGATTTTAATACCCCTAATCATATTATAGAAGCTGGCAAACAGGCCATGGACGACGGATTTACAAAATATACTCCTGGTTCTGGAATGATTGATTTAAAAAAAGCCCTCCAACATAAATTAAAAGAACAAAATAATCTAGAATATACAACTGAGCAGATTATTGTTTCGAATGGAGCAAAACAGTGTCTATCAGTTGCATGTCAGGCTTTATTTGATAAAGGAGACAAGGTATTAGTTTTTACACCTTACTGGGTTTCTTTTCCTGAATTTGTAAAAATTGCAGGAGCAACCCCTGTCTTTGTTAATACTATATCAGACAAACAATATGAACCAGATTTTGACGATTTAGAATCTAAAATTGATTCGAACATTAAAGGGGTTATTATTAATTCACCGAGTAATCCTACAGGAGGAGTTTGGTCTGATGAAGCAATTCTAAGATTATTAGATTTAGCCCACACAAATAATTGGTTTGTTATTTCAGATGAAACCTACGAACAGCTCGTATATGATCGTGATTTTACTTGTATTGAAAATTTGAATAAAAATAATGTTAATGTGTTAACAGTAATGAGCATGTCTAAAACCTATGCTATGACAGGATGGAGAATGGGTTATGCAGCGGGGGATAAAAATTTAATTAAAGCAATGACTAAAATTCAAGGACAAACAACTTCTTGTCCAAATTCAATTAGCCAAAGAGCATCTATTGCTGCACTGCTTGGAGATCATCAGCCAATAAATGATATGAAAAAACAGTTTAGAAGCAGAAGAACTACAATGTTTGATGAATTAAGTGCTTTACCTAATGTTCATTGTTCATTCCCGGGAGGCGCATTTTATATGTTCCCAGACTTTTCATTTTATCTTAATAAAAAAACAAAAAATGATAAAATTTTACAAGACACTTTCGACCTTTCTGATTATATTCTCAACACTGCAAAGGTAGTGACAGTTCCTGGAGATGGTTTTGGAGCTAAAGGTCACTTAAGATTTTCTTTTGCTACGAGCAATGAAGTCATTAAAAAGGGAGTCAATGCAGTAAGAAAAGCTTTAGAGCAATTAAAATGAAGAAAGAGATACATTCCAAAGAGTATAGATTAGTAGTTTTTAAAGATAGTTCATGTAACTATTCTTTTTTAACTAAATCTACCGTCAAAACAGATAAAACTGTTCAATGGGAAGACGGAAAAGAATACCCTCTATTTAAAATAGAAATTTCTGATCAGTCGCACCCATATTATACTGGTCAACGTACTTTAGTTGATACAGCTGGTCGTATTGAAAAATTCAATCGCAAATACGGCAAAAAAACTTCCTAAATATTTTTTAATAAATTTTTGATCTATGGATATTCTATTAAAAGCTAAAGACATTATTGTTGAGTACGACAATCTTACTCAAGAAATGATTAACCCAGATAACATGTTAAATCAAGAAAAAATGATTCAACTCTCAAAAAAGAGAAGCAATTTGAAGGAGCTGTATACATTGAGTAAAGGATTTATTGTTCTTAATAATGAATTAAGTGATTTAGAGGAGTTATCACAAGAAAAAGAAATGGAAGAACTTGTTAAAAGTGAAGAACCAAAGTTATTAGAAAAAATTGCTACTTTTGAAAAAGATTTAACAAAAATACTTATTACTGATGACCCTAATGATAATAAAAACGCAATTATTGAAATAAGAGCTGGAACTGGTGGAGATGAAGCAGGGTTGTTTGCTGGAGATTTGTTTCGAATGTATTCTAAATACGCTGAAAAAAATAATATGTCAATCAAAATAATGGATTTACACAAAACAGGCGTGGGAGGTTTAAAATCTATTATTTTTAATGTTGAAGGACAGAAAGCATATGGTATGTATAAATATGAAGGAGGCGTTCATCGCGTTCAAAGAATACCTAAAACTGAATCAGGAGGAAGAGTTCATACTTCTGCTGCAACTGTAGCTGTATTACCTGAAGCAGAACAAGCAGAGGTTTCTGTTAGTGATAGTGATTTAAAAATTGATACATATCGTGCAAGCGGTGCAGGAGGACAGCATGTTAATAAAACTGAATCTGCCATCAGAATTACACATATTCCTACAGGATTGGTTGTAACCTGCCAAGATGAAAGTT
>DTWI01000138.1 GCA_012963075.1 Fidelibacterota bacterium | reverse complement strand
TTGTTTGCTGATACCCGGCTGTGAGGTATATAAACTTTCTGCTGTTGCTGACACGTTCAAATTGTTATTGCATCATCTAATCAACACAAAGTTTCAGAAATTACTACAGAAATTAACTCTATCTTTCATAAGATTTATTCTTTATCAGATTTTCCTAATATTGGAGAGATAAAAGAAGACGGAACTTCAGTTCTTGAAAATTCGTTTATAAAATCAAGGGTGACATTTAATTATACCAATATTCCATCTATTGCTGATGATACAGCACTAGAAGTTGATTTTTTAAATGGAGATCCTGGCATTTATACTGCAAGATATGCAGGAGAGAATGCAACATATGATGATAATATCAATAAACTTTTAAATGCTATGACTAATCTACCATTTTCTGAACGAACAGCTCGATTTAAAACTATTATAACTTATGTTGATGGTAACAATGATTTTTCTGTTGAAGGTTGTTTGGAAGGAAATATTTTAACAGAAAAACAAGGCACTTCCGGTTTTGGTTATGACCCAGTTTTTTTTGTACAAGATAAAAATATGTCTTTAGCAGAAATGTCTTTAACAGAAAAAAATCAAATTAGTCATCGTGCAATCGCAATTAACAAATTTAAAGATGAAATCAAACAACTGCTCAATGCGTAGAACCTATTTATTATATTTTTTAATTTTTTCTTTAAGTCCAATATTGGGCAGTAAGAATCTTATCGATAATCGTCTAATTACTAATCCTTTTTTGAAATCGCAGATAGCAAATTTTTGTTTAAATGATATATCAAATTATCCAATTGGAATTTTTGATGTAAAAAAATCTCTAACAAAATATCAAGTTAATTTTAATATTAATTCCAATATTATTTCAATTAGTGAATCTATATTAGACAATAAAAATATATTACCATATACGTCTTCTATGGATGATTATTTTGAAAATCTTTATGCATTGAATCAAAAGTATAATCTTAGTAAACCATTCAATTTTTCACCATCAGATACGACCCAAACCAAAACTGGCCAAGACAAATATGTAGAAATAGCTGACTTTGATATTGGAAAATTTGGTAGAGCATCACTAAAAATCCAAGGGAATATTAATTTACAAGGGAAGTTAGTGAACCAAGATCAAGAATTAGTTAGATCATCTTATAAAGAAAGAGAACAAACAAATTTTCGATTTGATCAAAAACAACAACTTAATGTTCAAGGAAAAATTGGAGATCAAATAACAATATCACTAGATCAAAATTCTGAAAGAGATTTTGATTGGGAAAATACGGTTCGTATTGATTATCAAGGAAAAGAAGATGATATTCTTCAGAAATTAGAAGCTGGTAATATTTCTTTATCATTGCCTGCTACCGAATTCGTTACTTTTTCAGGTCAAAACAAAGGATTATTTGGAGTCAAAGCCTTTACAAAATTTGGTCCGATGAGTATAACTAGTATTGCTTCACTAGAACGCACAAAGAAAGAATCCCAAAAATATAAAGGAACATCTGAACTACAAACAAAACGAATTCAAGATTATGATTATAAGAAAAATTTATATTTCTTTATCCATGATTGGTTTCGTAACGGTGCAACAGATATAATACCAGATAATGGTTTCCAACTAAATGTTCCATCTTATTATCCACTTAATAATGGATTACATGCTATTGGTAACTTAGTGGTGAAAAATTTTGAACTGTATAAGATTGATGCATCTAATAATCCTGCAGCAGATCCAGGTGTAGCATATGTTGATCCTAACGATACTGACTATTATAGTGATAGCAGCAAGGAAGGTGCCTTTATTCGACTTGAAAGAGGGACTCATTATCGTGTTAATGAGGACTTCGGATTTATAAGAATGCAGAATAGTTTACAAAATGAAATTATTGGTGCACGATTTGATTTGACAGATCGATCAACTGGTAATGTAGTATTAAGTGTAGGTTCTGATGTTGGAGAAAATGGAAATGATGGTTTAGTACTAAAAATGATTAAACCACAATCATCTCATCCAAATCATCCAACATGGGATTTAATGTTTAAAAATGTTTATTCATTAGGAGGAATTAATATTGATCAAACTAATCTTACTGTTAGAATTGTTGATAATTTTTCCACTCCAGTTAGCGATAGATCAAGCAATGGACAAACATTTCTAAATTTATTTGGTTTAGATGACTTAAGTCAAAACGGAGCTTCTTCCCCTGATGAAATTATCGATTTAAGTAATCCTAATATTGTAAACCTTGTATCTGGTGAGGTTCATTTTCCAACTCTTTTACCATTTGTTTCAGAAGAAACAATTGCTGGGGGGAATGTTAATGCTAGTCTTAATTCTTTGTTGCAAAAAGGTAAAATGTATACAACAACTAATCGTACAGAATATACTGGAGATTCACGCTTTACAATTGAAGCTAATTATACCAGTCCAAAATCTTCAATTAATTTAGGATTTACTTTAGTGGAAGGTAGTGAAGAAATTTATTTCAATGGTGAAAAATTAGAAAGAAGATCTGATTATCAGATTGATTATTTCTCAGGTATAATTGTATTAAATAATAATATTGACCCTAATGGTGATATAGAAATTGTTTATGATAAACATGATTTAGTAACCTTTGATAGAAAAATAATGGTTGGTTCTAGGGCACAAGTTGATTTTGACGAAAATTCATTTTTAGGGATAACAGCTCTTTACTACAATCAAGATATTGTTAATAAGAAAGTAGAAGTAGGATATGAACCTATTCAAAATTTTATATGGGATATTAATGGGCGTTACGAAAGAGATTTAGAAAATTTGTCTGCATCATTAAATAAATTTAATATGTTTGGTGCTGAAAAATTGTCAAGATTTAAATTAGAAGGAGAAATAGCACAAGTATTACCTAATCCAAATTCAATCTCGAATTCTTCAACTGGTGATAGCAATGGTGTAGCATATATTGATGATTTTGAAGGATCAAAACGTATTACAAATCCATCAATTTTAAGAAGATTTTGGCATATATCTTCTGCTCCAATAGACATTGAAACTAATCAATCATTTGATCAACGAAATCGATTAAAAATGCACTGGTATAATCCATTTTCACGGGTACTTACAAATAATATTTGGCCAAATGTATCTACTTCACAAAGAGCTCAAAATTTAACGACTGATATATTAGTACTAAATTTTGAACCAAAAGAATATCAAGCAGTTACTAATTCAGATTCATTGTGGGCAGGAATTATTGCACCAATGTTTATTGGTGAATATGATCAAACTAGAACAAAATTTTTTGAAATTTGGTTACGTGGTGACGCAGGAAAATTAACAATTGATTTAGGAAAAATTAGTGAAGATTATGATGGCAATGGTATTTTGAATAATGAAGATATTCCAGATGCAGGTTTAGCACTTGGGAATGGATTCTTAGAAGATAATGAAGATACAGGTCTAGATGGATGTTTTGATGAATTTGAAGATGGATGGGGGAGCTGTTTAGATAGTAATGGGTCTAATTATCAAGATTATTTATCATCTGGAGAATCGATTCTTATTAATGCTTCTTTAGATGTAGATCCGAACGACCCTAATGGTGATAATTGGAATTATGTTGAAGGAAGTTCAGAATATGAATTTGTTAACGGTACAGAAGGAAATGGTACTGGAGATAGAATTCAACCAGGTGGTAAATATCCCGATAGTGAAGACCTAGATAAGTCAGGATTTTTAGATAGAACTAATGATTATTTTACCAAAACAATCTCATTAAATGATTCGACCTATGTTGCTGGTTCAACAGTTGTTGGTGATGTTCCAACAGGTTGGAAGCTTGTTAGGATTCCAATAAGTCATTTTTCAAAAATACAAGATATTACTTTAAGTGAAATAAAATATATACGACTCATGGTTTCTGGTATAAATCAAGCCTCCACCTTGGAAATAGCAAAAATGGAATTGGTCGGCAATGCATGGGAAGAGTTGGGTACTTCATTGGTATCAGAAAATGAATATACTATTCAAGATAGTACTTTTTTAATTACGGTTGTTAATGATGAAGATAACCCTGATTACATACCTCCAAAGGGAGTTTATGGAGAATATGATGAGATGAATCAGATTAGATCAAAGGAACAATCTCTTGTTTTAAGATTTGATAATATGAATCCAAATATTAAAGGGGGTGCAAAGAAAATACTTTCCTCTATGGATGCCAAAAAAGGACAAAGCTTTTTGATTTACGACAAAATGAAAATGTATGTCTATGGAAATAGTTCTGATATTGAAGAAAACAAATCTGATGTTGATTTATTTATAGAATTTGGTAATGGGGAAGAATATTACAGATTAAGTCAACCAATATATGATGGATGGGATGAAGATAAAAATCGAAATGCAATTGATTTAGATTTGGACTGGCTTACTGAATTAAAAAATGTTGATTCTACTTCTATTGAAAAATTAAACAATAATGATACATTTGTTGATTCTACTGATTATAAAAGGTATTCATTTATTAATGAAAGTAATGAAGAATATAAAAAAGTAGAAATTATAGGAAATCCTTCTTTGTCTAGGCTTCAATATTTTGTTGTAGGTGTTGAAAATAATTCGGATCACCCGATTAGCGGTGAATTATGGTTAGATGAATTAAGGTTGAGTGGAGTCAAAAAAGAAAGAGGAACAGCTGTAAGGCTAAAATCGGAGTTTAACTTATCTGATCTTAATCAAAGTTCATTCTCTTATATAAGAAAAGATGCTGATTTTCATATATTACAAGAGAGGCTTGGGACAAATATAACTACTGAAAGCTTTATTTTCACAAATCAAATGCAATTAGGAAAACTTTTTCCTCAGGCTTTGGGTATTACATTTCCATTAAATATGACATATAACATGCAAAACAATACACCTAAATTTTTACCAGGGACAGATATAAGAACTAGTGATAGTGCCCCAGATTCAGTTATTACTCAATCTTCTACAATTAGTTTAAATGGTAAAATTTCAAAGAAGATTAAATCAGAAAATCCTTTTATTAGGTATACAATAGATAATCTAAGTACTTCTTTTAATGTGTCTAAACAGAATAGATCTGATGAGATTATGGAAAGTGTTGATACTGATAGATTTACATCGAGTGTAAATTACAATTTAAAATTTCCGAGCGATAATTATATTCAAGCATTTAAATGGTTAAAAAAAGTTCCAATTGTTGGAGAAAATATGAGTGAAACAAAATTTTTCTATACTCCTAGTTCTTTTGGTACAAGCATAAAATTAAATCAGAGTCTAGTGGAAAAACAATCACGAGCTACGGATGAAATAGTTGATGATTTTAATTTGGGATTGAATAGAACTTTTAGTCTGGGCTATAAGGTCTTTGACAATTTGCAATTTAATTATAATAGAAATGTAAACACTGATATGGCAGAGTATCGAAACAAAATCTTTGACGCACTAAAAGAACTAAAAATAGGTGATACTACAAGAAATACTGAATCATTTGCTTTGAATTTTTCTCCAAAATGGTTTTCTTGGTTTAAGCCAAATTTTATATACAATACTAATTATTCATGGAATAAACCAAGATCTAGTCGTGTAGATGGAGCCAATATTGTTTCTGTAAGAAATAATGGGGTGAATTTTAGTCTTTCTCCAACTGAAATTCTTGAATTATTTTATACTCCGGCTTCAAAAAGAAATATTCCTACTACAAGAACAAGATCTCGAGACGACGATCTTGGTGCTATTTCACTAGAAGACGATGAAGAAGAATCCAAAAAAATTGAAGATTCTAATAATAACAAAAAGCCTAAAAAGAAAAATCAAAAGAAAATAAACAATAGGTTTGCAATGGAACGAATATATGGATGGTCAAAAAAAATAGAACCCTTATCTATTAGTATAAATAACACCACTAATTTGAGTTCTAATGCTATTCAAGGTAAGGTGCCATTAAAATACAGATTTGGTTTTTCTGATATACATGGTTTAGATCATGCATCTGAAATTGGTTTAAATACTGGTGTTGATGATATAAAAAAATCATTATCCATCAGAGGTGGAATAAAATTTAATCCCAATACTTCAATGAATATATCTTTTTCTGAAAGTATATCATCCAATTTAAATGGTTATGGTGTTGATATTCGTTCAATTAATAGAGATTATTTTGCTTATGGAGAACATCTTTCTAATGGTTTACCATTTTCAAACTGGGCCTTCAGAATTGGAGGTCTTGAGAAAATAAAATTTATTAGTCCTTATGTAAATTCATTATCAATTGAACATGCATTTAATGGAAAACAAAATATTTCATGGAAATTTAATGAAACTGGAATCAGCGCCATTGATTTATTCAAAATATCATCTTTTGCTAGTGAGAATGATGATTATATTCGATTTTCTAGAGTATCAAGAAATTTTACTCCTTTAATCGGAATTACAACTTCTTTTAAAAATGGAATATCTACTAATATTAGGACAAATGTAGTCCATACACTTGATGAAGTTCCTAATGGATTAACTTATATATCAGAGAATAGCATACTTGCAAGTTTGACATATAACTTTACAAAAGGTATTCGTGTACCCCTTCCATTTACTGAACGTGATATTTATCTAAAAAATAATATTAACTTTACTTTAAATATAGATGTCAGTGAAAAGAAAGAAAAAGGTTCAAAAGATAAAATTAATTTTGCCGAGCAAAATTTTGTTGATTCATGGAAAACAATTTTAAGAGTAACTTATACTTTAACAGACAATATTTCGGGTAGTCTTTTTTATGAATATAGAGTAAATGATACTCGATTGACAGGTAGAAGAACTGATAGGGATTTTGGAATAAATATAAATGTTGCAATTAGGGGTTAAAATGAGATTTATATTAATAGCAATTATAGTGTTTGGTTGTAGTCAACAACAATCGGTAGAAGTGCCACGTTTTAGTGGAGTAAAAGCATTTCAGTATTTAGAAAAGCAATGTGAATTTGGGCCAAGAAATCCTGGGTCAACCGGCCATAAAGAGTTTGCAAATTATTTAGAAAATTTTCTTAAAGAACGTTTTGATAATATTTTAATTCAAGATTTTGAATACATCGAACCAGTGACAGAAAGTTTAAGAAAAGGAAAAAATTTTATTGTTCAGTTTAATCAAGATGCAAAATATAGATTATTAATTGGAGCCCATTGGGATACTCGAGCTATTTCTGACCAAGATAAAAATATAGAATACAAAACACTTCCAGTCCTTGGAGCAAATGATGGTGGTAGTGGTACGGCAATATTGATGACTCTATATGATATGTTTACAGCTGACGAACCTCCAATTGGTATTGATCTAGTGTTTTTTGATGCCGAAGATGTTGGAAGATCATTTGAAGGCAATACTTTTGCTGTAGGTTCAGAATTCTTTTCTAAGAATCTCCCTATTAAAAAACCTGATTTTGCTATCATTGTTGATATGGTGGGCGATAAACAATTAAATCTACCTATTGAAAGATTCTCTTATAATATTGCTCCTAAAAAGGTAAAAGAAATTTGGGATATGGCCGAAGATCTTTCTTTGAATGCTTTTGAGAAGAGGATTGTTGAAGAAATCTATGACGATCATGTTCCTTTATGGGAGAATGCTCAAATTCCTGCTATTGATATTATTGATTTTAAATATCCTAATCTGTTTTACAATTATTGGCATACACAACAAGATATACCTGCAAATTGTTCTCCAAAAAGTTTGGAACAGGTTGGTACTTTATTGTTAAATTATATTTATGTTTCAGATCACAAATAAATTTCTATTTATCATTATTTTTTTAATGAATTGTTCAGGAGGTGGAGGTTCTTCTACAGGCTCTGATGATGGATCTGATGGTAGCGGTACTGGTGGAGGGGATTCTTACGTTTTTGCTAATGCAACTAATTTTGATAAAGAAAATCAGATAGAAATTATTTCTTGGAATATTCAAACATTCCCACAATTAAGTACTACTCCAAATTATGTTAAGAGTTTACTTGAAACTTGGAATGCTGATATTTATTTATTTCAAGAAATTATTGAGAAAAATACATTGATTAATATGGTGAATTTAATGCCAGAATATTCCTATGTTATTTCTGGTGAAACAAGTTTTATGCATTTTGCATTAGTTTATAAAAATGCAAATTCAGATTGTTCTTCTTGTGGTACAGTTACATTCAATTATAGCAATGAATTATGGTCTGATACGCCAAACTATAATGATAATGATAACGATCCTGCTAATAATGCCACATATCAATTTGCGAGCAGGCCTCCTATGGAGAATTTTGTAACTTGGACCAATGGAACTAAATCAGTTAATCTCTATCTTATTGATGTTCATTACAAGTGCTGTGGTGATAGTACTTTAGATGTTACCAATAAAAGCTCTGAAACAACAAGAAGACATTATGCAAGTACGCTTCTTAGAGATTATGTCATCAATCAGCGAGCAAGTGATTATGTGATGATTGTAGGAGATTTTAACAATGTTGGTGAGCAATCTCTAGCAAATCCTTCAATTTCTCCATTAACAGATCCTGATCTTAATTCTAATTATTTCAAAATGGCAGACGAAAATGTTTTTTATCAAGATAATTCTAATTGGTCATGGCAAGGATGGAGAAGTTCCTTTGCTCCATCTCATTTTGATCATGTAATAATTAATCAACCGCTTTTTCAATTTGAATCTGTTTCTACTGCTGGAATCATTGATATGCTTACGGAAACTGGAATGTCAGCATACGATATTGATGATAAACTTTCAGATCACAAACCATCTTATTTTAGATTTTATCCATAAAGTGAGATATTTTTCTTTTTTTGCACTATTGTTTTTATTAATTAGTGCAATTTTCTCTCAAGATTTTGAAGAAATTGATTCTAATCTACTAAATCAAAATTTTGAAGATACCATTGTTCCTCTCAATAAATTAAATACAGAATATCCAAAAAATTTAGAAGTTCTAATTAGACTGTCAGCAGCACATCATTTATTATCAGAAAAAGTATATGATGAAGTAATGGATATATATCATCTAGATAAATCGCTTCATTATATTACAGAAGCTATGAAAATTGATTCAACAAATGGACAAATTCATAAATGGTATGCACTGGCATATGGTAAAAAGATCGAAAATGCTAATATTAGAACTCAAATCGAAGGTTCTAAAATAATTGTTTTTCACTCTACTGAAGCGATTAAGAAACTACCTGATGATCCATATTGTTATAATGTAATGGGACAATGGCATTATCGTTTAGCAGATTTAGGGCGAGTATCACGAAAACTAGCACAAATCATTTTTGAAGAACCCCCAAAAGGGTCATTTGAAATGGCAGAATCCTATTTGAAAACAAGCATTGCATTGGAACCAGAATATATAGGGACCTATTATTGGCTTGGAAAAACTTATCAGAAATTGGGTAAATCTGATGATGCTTTAGCAGTCTTTAGGAGAGGAATTAAGTTATTACCTCCATACAAAAGAGAAGAGGTAATGTATAAAGAAATGATTAAAATTCTTGAGAAGAATGACAGAAAAAAATCTTAAAGATATTATTACAGAAAAAGCACTTCAATTAGAATTTGATAAAATTGGTTTTGCCAATCCTTTAAATAAAGTTGATTCTAATAACTATTTTGATGAATGGATCAAATCAAATTATCATGGTACAATGAAATGGATGGAATCAAGAAAAGAAGAGCGAAAAAATATATTTAATTATTTTCCTGAAGTAAAAACCGTGATTTCATTAGCCTTTAATTATTTTACACAGAGAAGTTCTGAGTTTTCACAAGATTGTAATTCAGATATCAAATTTAGTAATTATGCCTGGGGAGATGATTATCATAAAGTAATTAAAAATAAACTCCATCTTATTAAAGATACAATTTCAAATTATGACTCATCTATTAAAACTTTGCTTTGTGTAGACACTGCCCCAATTATGGAAAAAAAATGGGCAGAAAAAGCAGGGATTGGATGGCAAGGGAAAAATACAAACCTTCTTACCAAAGATTTAGGAAGTTGGATATTCTTAGCAGAAATACTTATTGATCAAAAAATAGAGTACGATACTCCTTTTGAAGAGGATTTATGTGGTACATGTACAGCGTGCATAGATGCGTGTCCAACAAATGCTTTAACAGAATATAAAATAGATTCCAATAAATGCATATCTTACCTCACAATCGAATATAGGGGAGACTTTAAAGACGTAAACTTACATCAATGGATTTATGGATGTGATATTTGTCAAGAAGTGTGTCCATGGAATATCAAATTTGAGCAAGTAAAAAAAGATCAGCAATTCCAACCAAGAGAATCGTTGGTTCAATTTTTTAAAAATGATTGGAAAAATCTAAATCAAAGTAATTTCAAATCTGGTTTTTCTAACTCTGCTGTCAAAAGAACGAAATATAACGGATTAAAAAGAAATATTGAATCCTTATAATTTTTTTACTTTTTTATATTCTTCTAGAATTTGAAATATATCTGGCATGGAATCTATTGGTGAGTATGTTTTTAGATTATATTCAAAACTTCCATCTTCATCACTAAACATTGCTTTAACAATAATTGCATTTTCATTCATTCCTAATTCTGACAAATCAATATCAAGATTGACCCAGTTACTTTCAAATTCATCAATTTTGCTTTGCATAGATATTACAATATCAGATTGTTGAGCCTTGTCTGTAACCCATATAGATTGTGTACGATTCTCTTCATTTAAGGTTACTTTATATGAGTCAAAACCATTGATTATTTCTAAAGTATCTGACACTACTGGAGTAAAATTTTCTTCATCTGACTCACTATTTTCTTGATTTTCAGATTCATTTACTGATTCAGATTTTCTTTCTTCTAAAAATTCTGATAATAGCTTTTTAGTAAAACGATTTTTTTTATGATTTATTTTTATAATAGTAGAATCTTTAAATGAAATAATAGTGCCATTTTCTACATCTCTACTCATAAGTCGCGCAAGTCCTTTTCCTTTAAATGAAAAGTCCATTTTTGAATAGTAAGTATCTTCAGAAAAGTATTTATAAACAGAAGATTGCATAGAACCCATTTTAAAAGAAGCCATAGTACTTTCTTCAGTGATAAATCCAGATTGAGCAATAAGATTAGATGAGATTAATAATGAAAAAAGTAAAAAGTATATATTCTTCAAATGTATTATAGTCCAGTTTCTTGGACCGTCTTTTTTACTTCAGTAAGGGTGTTATTGAGAGCATTTTTTTCTTCATCATTTAAATCAAATGTGAGGATTTTCTCTACACCATCACAACCAATTACGGTTGGTACTCCGATAAAATATCCATCAATTCCAAATTCTCCTTCACATAGTGAAGCACAAGGAATTACACGTTTTTTATCTCTAATAAAACTTTCAATCATTTCTACTGAAGACTGTGCAGGAGCATAAAATGCAGACCCTTTTCCAAGAAGTTTGACTATTTCACCACCACCAAATCTTGTTCGTTCTTCAATTTCATTAATTTTTTCTTCATCTAATAATGCAGTTAAAGGTACTCCACCAACGCTGGCTAATCGACTTATTGGTACCATTGTATCTCCATGTCCACCAAGAACCATACAAGTAACATCTTGAGAAGAAAGATTTGTTTCTATTGCTATAAAAGATCTAAATCTTGCACTATCGAGTGCTCCTGCCATACCAACAACTTTATTCTTTTTAAATCCTGATACTTTATAAAATGAATATACCATTGCATCAAGAGGGTTTGAGACAACAATCACAAATGCATTTGGAGCATGTGTTTTTACTTCATTAGCTACGTTTGTCATAATAGATAGATTTTTATTAAGTAAATCTTCTCGATTCATACCAGGTTGTCTAGGAAATCCTGCAGTAATAACAACGACATCAGAATTTTTTATTGCTTTAAAATCTGATGATCCAGTTATTCTACAATCAAATCCGTCATGAGGAAGAAGTTGCGAGATATCTAACGCTTTTCCCTTGACAAAACTTTCAGCCTCAGGAATATCAATAATAACAATATCTCCCAATTCTTTTTGAGCTGCTAGAAGGGCAATATTACCACCAACTTGTCCACCCCCAATTAGTGCTATTTTTTTTCTTGGCATTTTTAATTTTTGTCGACTACACTTACAAAAGTATTTTTACCTTTTTTGCTAAACTTTACAATTCCATTAGATATTGCAAATAAGGAATCATCACTTGATCTTTTTACATTACGTCCAGGATGATATTTTGTGCCTCTTTGTTTAACAATAATGCTCCCCGATAGAATTGTTTGACCATCAGAAGTTTTAATACCTAGTCTTTTTGATACAGAATCTCTTCCATTCCTTGAACTTCCTTGTCCTTTTTTATGAGCCATATGTCTACCTCTTTATTTTTTCTTCGTAGTGCTTGTAGCTTTCTTTTTTGTAGTGCTTGTAGATTTCTTTTTTGTACCAGTAATTGATTGAATTTGAATCATAGTTAAGTCTTGTCTATGACCATTTTTTCTTTGATAACCTTTTCTTCTTTTTTTCTTGATTACAAGTACTTTATCAGCTCTTGTATGATCAACAACTTTAGCGCTGACTTTATAACTGCTTAATTCTTTCGGATTAAAGATATTAGTATCTTTGTCTAATACTGCTTTAATATTATCAAATTTTACAGTCTTACCTATTTCTAGGTCAATTTTGGAATCAACTATAACAGTATCACCCTTAGAAACCTTATATTGTTTTCCATATATTTCTACAATTGCAATCATAGCGTGCGAACTTAATAGCTAATTTATTCTCTTTCAAGTACCTATTTGAGTTGTAATATCTTGTGTATCATTTATTTTTGTGAATTTAAACTGATTTTTTGGAATTTGTGCATCCTCTATGACTTTTAGATAAACAAAATTTTGCCACATAAGACTAATATATGCTTTCTTCTGCTCTTTTTTTAAATAATGAGCAATTTCTGGGTTTAAATATAGTTTTAATCTCAAATCCTTATTTTGTTGTTTATAATCACGTAACCAATAGTCAATTCTTGTTAAAAGTGTATCCTTTGATATAATTCTTCCCATACCCCTACAACTATCACAAGACTCTGTTAATGAATCCACAATGCTTAAACCAGTTCTTTCTCTAGTCATCTCAAGAACACCAAATTCAGAAATTTCTGATACTGCTACTTTAGCACGATCTTTTTTTAACTCTTTTTTCATTTCAAGGTATATTTTCTTTCTATTTCCAGCAGAAGTCATATCAATAAAATCAATCAAAATTAAACCAGATAAATGTCTCAATCTAAGTTGTTTTGCGACTTCTTTTGCTGCTTCTAGATTGATTTTTAGAGAATTGTCTTCATGTTTTTTCTTGCCAATAAATTTTCCGCTATTAACATCAACAACTACCATTGCTTCAGTTTTTTCAATAATTAAATATGCACCGCTTTTAAGCCAAACTTTCTTTCTGAGTAGCTTTACTATTTCATCCTCAATCTTTTCTTGTTTGAATAAGGGAGTTCTTTTTTTATAATGTTCAATAGAACCTAATATTTCTAGAGAGTCTTCCTTTATAATTTTTTGTACTTTTTTAAAATTTGCTTTAGAATCAACAACAATTCTTTCTACTTTATCGCTTATTAAATCTCGAAGAACACTTGATGTCATTTCCAAATCGTTGTGAATCAATATAGGTGCCTTACTTTCTTCAGCTACCTTCATTAGTTGGTTATATTTCTTTTCTAAATTATTATAATCATTTTGTATTTGTTGTTCAGTTTTTCCCTCTGCCACAGTTCGGATAATAATTCCTAATCCATGTTTTTTAATATCGAAAGCTATCTTCTTTAATCTTCTTCTTTCGTATTTGTCCCTCATTTTTTTTGATACTCCAACATATTTTGAATTTGGTACGATTACAATAAAACGTCCAGCAATCGAAAGTTCTGTTGTAATACGAGCTCCTTTATTATCAAACGGTTCTTTGATTGCTTGAACAACAATTTCTTGACCTGGTTTCAGTAGAACATTAATCTCTTTAGAATTTTTTGAATCTGCGATTAATTCTGAATCTGATATTTCTGAAAAAGGTAAGAATGCGTTATTTCCCTTTCCAATATTGACAAACGCAGCTTGCATACCAGGGATAACATTCTCTACTATCCCTTTATAGATATTGCCTACAGTTCTCTCTATTGATTGTTTATCAACATGTATTTCGGCAAGTTTTCCATTTTCTTTAACGGCTATTCGAGTCTCCCCGATGCCTTCACTAATGTAAATTTCTTTTTTCATTTTTATAGCCTCTATCTTTACTTTAAACGTAGAGCAACTATTTAACTTTTAGTGAAATGAGGAGAGAATAATTAGGAATAAAAAATCTTTATCAATTCTAAATTTAAAAAACAAAAAATAATAATTTTTGAGTTCTGTCCTCAATTTCAGAAGGAATTTAACGATTTTTACATTTAAAATGTATATAATCTCATTTATGTATAATGAAGAATTAATTGCTGCAAAAGTTGCTGCTCGTAATGCAGGTAAAATCTTAATGAAATACTTGGAATCTGACTCTAAAGATATTCAATATAAATCAGAATCAGGCGATAGCCCCGTTACTATTGCAGATAATGAAGCTGATAAATACCTTTCTAGTTTTTTAGGTGGTGAATTTCCACATGATGGTTGGCTTTCTGAAGAAACTATTGATACTTACGATAGATTAGAAAAAACTCGTGTTTGGATTGTTGATCCTTTAGACGGAACCAAAGAATTTATCAAAAAACTTCCTGAATTTTGTGTGAGTATTGCACTTACTGAAAATGGTATACCTGTTGTAGGGGTTATTTATAATCCTTTCTCAGACGAAATGTTTTATGCTCAAAAGAATAAAGGAGCATTTTTAAATGGAGAACAAATAAAAATTTCTAATACAGAAGATATCCAAGATGCATCAATCATTGTAAGTAGGTCTGAGTACAGTAAAAATTTATGGAACAATTATAAAAATAATTTCTCTTCTATTAAATCTGTCGGTAGCATTGCATATAAATTGGGATTATCAGCATCAGGCATGTATGATATTTGTGCAACAGTTGCTCCTAAGAATGAATGGGATATTTGTGCTGGTGATTGTGTCGTCCGTGAAGCGGGAGGAGTAATGAGAACAATTGATGGTAAAAATATTAACTATAATCAAAAGAAAACCCTTGTTACAGACCCAATAATTGCTACAAATTCTAAATTATTTGATATGGTATCAGATTTATTATATTAGGATATGAACAATTTTCCAAAAAACGTAATTAAATGTTTGGATCAAGGATTTATTCGTCTTGTAGATTCAATGGGTGGAGATGATTCAATCGTTCAAGCTGCTAGAGTTAGTTATGGAAAAGGAACAAAGAAAGTTTCTCAAGATACTGGTTTAATTCGATATCTTATGAGACATAGACATACTACTCCATTTGAAATGGTTGAATTTAAATTTCATTGTAAAATGCCTATTTTTGTTGCTAGGCAATGGGTGAGACATAGAACTGCTAATATTAATGAATATAGCTTAAGATATTCAGAAGCTAGAGATGAATTTTATATTCCAAATCCTAAAAATATCTCTACACAGAATGCATTAAATAAACAAGGTCGTGGCATGATGTTAAGTAAGAAAGATTCAAAATTGGTTATTGATAATTTTGAAAAAATTTCTTCTTTATCATACAAAATGTATGAAGAGATGAATGAAAAAGGTATAGCTAGAGAATTAGCTCGTGCAGTTTTACCAGTGAATCTATATACAGAATGGTATTGGAAAAATGATTTAAATAATACATTAAAATTTTTAAGCCTTCGAATGGATAGTCATGCTCAGTATGAAATCCGAGTTTATGCAGAAGCAATGGCGGAGTTTGTTAAACAAGTCACTCCAATTGCATATCAGGCATTTGAGGATTATAATTTATCAGGTTTTTATCTTTCATCTTTTGAACAAGATATTTTTAAACAAAAATTACCTGAAAGATTGTGGAATGATATTTATGATGATGTTGTCTATCGTATTGTTTACACTCTCAATAAGAATAAAGCTCGCGCAAAAAAAGATTTATATCCATTATATGTCAAAAATGGTGGTGATGATGATGAATCTACCTTCAATACAAAATGGAAAACTGAAACTTTGAAAACAGGCAATGTAAGAGAATTAAGAGAGTTCCAAAATAAATTGAAAAATTTGATTAACTAACATGAAATATATTGGTCCAGATTTTTGTAACATTACTTCGCTTCTCAATGATGAAGAATTGTTGATACAAAAAACTGCAAATACTTTTGTTCAGAAAAAATTCCTTCCGATTGTAAATGAATATTATGATAAAGGAACATTCCCAACCGATTTAATCCCTGAGATGGGAGAGTTAGGGTTTTTTGGTTCCACGCTTCCAAAAGAATTTGGTGGTAACGAGATTAGCAATATTGCTTATGGTCTTATTATGCATGAACTTGAAAAAGGTGATTCTGGTTTACGTTCTCTTTGCAGTGTGCAAAGCTGTCTTGTTATGTATCCTATTTTTCAGTATGGTACTGATGAACAAAAGAAAAAATGGTTACCAAAATTAGCTTCTGGAGAAGCAATTGGGTGTTTTGGATTAACAGAATCTAATCATGGTTCTGATCCTGGTGGTATGCTTACAAGAGCAAAAAAAGATGGAGATAATTGGATTATTAATGGATCAAAAATGTGGATTACTAATGGTTCAATAGCAGATATAGCGGTTGTATGGGCAAAAGATGAAGAAGGTATCATTCGTGGTTTTCTCATAGAAAAAGGAACAGAAGGATTTTCAAGTTCTGATATTCACGG
>DTWI01000137.1 GCA_012963075.1 Fidelibacterota bacterium | reverse complement strand
TTTCTTGTTACTATACTGCAATTCTCCGCAGACAACACCCACTCTTTTATCAGCAAAATTTCTTACTAATTTTTTAAGTGCATTTTTTTTATAAATATTATTGGCATCACTAAAAACTAAAATTTCATTTTGGGCAATTTTAACTGCATCATTCTGAGCTCTGGTTTTACCGCCTCTGGATAGCTTCAGTCTTTCAACAAATTCAAATTGTTTAGCTATTTCTAATGTTTTATCCGTTGAACCATCATCAGCCAGGATGACTTGTAACTTTTCAAGTGGATAATCGAGGGTAAATGTATTTTCCAATTTTACAGCAACATTTTTCTCTTCATTATAAGTACATATAATAAGTGAAACAGTAGGTAAATAATCAGAATCCTTTTTATAATGATTTTTTTTAATTATTTTCAAAACGATGATATATAAAACAGAAGTATATAATATAGCACTGAACGAAATCCAAAATACAATATGTAGAAAGTTCATGTTTATAGTGAATTCATTACATCAATCAATATATTAGATTGAGTATTCCAATTAAACATAGTTTGCAAAGAAGATCTTCCATTTTGCCCAAGCTGATCACGATAATCTGCATCACCTAACAATTTAGAAACCGCGTTAATTACTTCAGTTATATTTAGGGGATCCACAGAAATACCTGCGTTACTCTTTTGGATTAATTCATCATATAATTGAAAATTTGAGCTTACAAAAGGAATCCCAGCATTCATATAATCGAAAAGTTTTGTGGGGTATGAATGTATAAAATTCTGTGTAGGTTTTAGTAAACACAATCCTACTTTTGATTTTTTAACGATATTAATTGCTTCCTGATAATCAACATACCCAAAAAATTTAATATTTTGCTCAAGACAATATTTTTCAATGATTATGTCAAGCTTTTCTTTGTTTACGATTTTACCTAATAATGCTATTTTAATTTCTTCTCTTTTTTTCTTTAATTGATTGATTAATTCTAAAATTATCAATGCACCTCTATCTTCTCTTACATCTCCTAAATATACAAGATCATATAATTTCTGTTCACTATTTCCATTAGACTCCTCTACTATAGGATAATTCAATACAATCGTAGAATTATGGGGAATTAATATTTTATATGAATCTTCAGCTAAAATGAAATGATTAAATAATTGTTTTCCTATCCATTCAAATAATTTGTAACCAATAATGGCAAGTCCTTTGGTTAAGGTATTTAACCATTTTTTCCCTTTTATGGATTCGACAGTATTTTCATGAACATCATAGACTATTTTTTTCCTTAAAAATATTCTTGCTTTTATGCCAATCCAGATTAATTCAGGATCATGAAAATAAAAAATTTCAGAATCAGATTTTTTTAATCTCGACCACAACTCCCTGCGAATGTATTTCCTATCTGACTCTTTCGACCATAAAGGCAGACCGAAAACTTTGACTTTTTGTTTAGTTTTGTAATCAAAATCCGCAGGAGCATGTAATTGGACTGAAAAATGATAAGCTAGGGAGACAGCTTCTTTATGGAAAATGCGATTATCATTCCATCTATGAACACTTGTTCCTATGAATATGGATCGTTTATCAGGCATGTATTTTTGATTTAAGATCAGCAAGCCACCCGGTTTTAGAATATTTGAATATAATAATTCCAACAATGACATAGATCACGCTCGTAGTTATTAATTGAGAAACAGCTGAAATATTTAATAATGAAAATAAATGACTAATCAAGTATATGATCAATGTGCCAATCACAACATCTCGTATTAATTCAAGATTCCATAATTTATTATGATAAAATCTTTGAATAAAAAAAGCACCCAATAGCCCGGCAACAATATGGCTAATTAGAAAACTGACTAAGGCAGTTGTCAACAGATCAAAACCTAATGTCTTCCCAATAAAAAAGATTGTAATCA
>DTWI01000136.1 GCA_012963075.1 Fidelibacterota bacterium | reverse complement strand
TCTTCTTTTTCTTCCACCTTAATTGAAGGTTCTTTTTCCTCGATATTAGTCTTTTTGGATAAAGTATCAGGGTCTGCATTAATAATTGGTGGAGCTTTAGTAACTTTTATTTTGCGAAACCAAAAACGAACTTCAATTTCATTAATACTACTATTTTCTAGAATATAGATAACTTCTTTTAGTCTGTCTTTCCACATATTATTAGTTCTTTACTCGTTCAGAATAATCTCCAGATTTAGTATCAATTTTTAAAATATCTCCCTTATTAATAAAGAGCGGTACTTTGATTTCAAGCCCTGTTTCCATTTTTGCTGATTTAGTTGCATTTGTTGCTGTATTTCCTCTTAATCCAGGATCTGTCTCAACTACTTTTAATTCAACTTTTGGCGGTAAACTAATATTAATTACTTCATCTCCATCAAAAATAATTTCAATGTTATCACCTTCTCTGATATAATAGTAACTATCATTAATCATTGATTCAGAAACTTGAATCTGATTAAAATTATCATTATCCATAAAAATATAACCACCCGAATCTTTATACAAATATTGAAAATATTTTGATGTAACTCTAATAAAGTCAAGTTTAACTCCTGAATTAAAAGTTTTATCGATTATCTTTCCGGTTTTAATATTTTTTAATTTAGTTCTTACAAATGCAGGTCCTTTTCCAGGTTTGACATGTTGAAATTCTACTATTTTCATACGAGAATTTTTATGCAATATTATAGACCCATTTTTTATATCTGCAGTAGTACCCATATGTAAAACTTAGTTGCTTTATAGTAGTTTTCTTACAAATTTTTTTGCTAAAGCTAAATCCTTTTTCCTCTGTGTTGCACTATAATCTTTATTGGCAAATTTAACCGAATCAATGCGATCTAATAGATCTGCTAAATCTTGATCATTAAAAAATTTATTTAGTTCGACTGATGTCATTTCATGAGAAATAATATAATATTCATTCTGTATATATTCTTTTAAAGCTTTAGATAAAGATTCATAGAATTTTATAGATGATATATTGCCTGATATAATCTTATCAATTGCTTTAATAGCATCTTTTTTTGGATTTCGATTAAAAAATCTTATTCTGAAAAATGGCCTTTTCCTATCTCGGTTATTCCATAAATAAATGGTACAGAGCAATAAACACATAATCATAAATAAGATGATAAGCTTTTTATAATCATATGGAAGCTTAACTTCCTTTATTGGTTTATCAGGCTGAATCTCAGTTAAATCTTCATCAGAAAGAGAAGATTTAACGCTAATATCAATATAATCGCTATTATATGTTTCTGATATGGTTGAATCATTGGGATTCACTGTTAAAAAATAGGGTGGAATAATTGTTTTTCCTGTATCCCAAAATGTTATTTCAAAATTTAAAGAATAAGAATTCTCTAAAGAATCAATCGTGGTACTTTTTATAAATACCCTTGAAGAATCAGCAATCCACGCGGAAGAATCTGCCCAACCTTGTTCAAGAATTGTATAATTTTTCTCTAAATTATTAACATTAATATCAAGAGATACAGGATAACCAATTTCAACATTTAGAGTATCAACAGAATAACTAAAAGGGATATCTTCATCAATATTGGAACAACTAAAAAAAAATATTAAAAATAATATACAAAAACGTTTCATTGATTATATACGTTTTGCTCTTTTCTTAAAAAAATGAGTCAGTATCTTAATATAATCTTGATTGGTTCCAACTTGAATTAAATCAAATCCAATATTCTTACAATTTTGAGAAAATTCTTCTAGTTTCTGCGTAAAATTCTTTGAAAAATTTAATCGGGTCTTCTTATTTGAAGTATCTATCCAGACTTTTTCCCCTGATTCAGAATCATGAACTTCCACTAAGCCAAGATTAGGAAATTCTTTCTCGAAAAGATCATAGATTTGAATCCCAATTAAATCATGTTTAAAGTTCAAATGTTTCATTTCAGGCCAAAAATTATCATCTACAAAATCTGAAATAAGGAAAATGACGCTTTTTCTATTAGAAATTTTATTAGCAAACTCAAGTGCATTCTTTATAGAAGTTTTATTCTGATCTTGGCTATAATCATAATTAACTAGATCAGTTATTAATCTTAATACATGAGATTTTCCTTTTTTTGGAGGTATATACTTATTTACATCATCGCTAAACAAAACAAGCCCAACTTTATCATTGTTTTTGATAGCAGAGAATCCGAGAACGGAAGCTATCTCAATTCCCAAATCAATCTTTAATACACTTTTAGAACCAAATACTCCTGAACTACTAACATCGATAAGAAGCAGAACAGTTAATTCACGTTCTTCTTCAAAAACTTTAATATAAGGTTTTCCAGTTCTTGCTGTTACGTTCCAATCAATAAATCTTATATCATCACCAGGTTGATATTCTCTTACTTCAGAAAAAGTCATACCACGACCTTTAAAGTTGGAATGATAATCTCCTCCAAAAAAATCATTAACAAGATTTTTTGTTCTGATTTCAATTTGTCGAACTTTTTTTAGAATGTCTTTAGACATAATACTATGGTACAGATATTTCTTTAAACAATTGATCGATGACTTCTTCAGATGTGATTTCTTCTGCTTCTGCCTCGTAAGACAATAGGATCCTATGCCTTAGAACATCTTTTCCTATGTATCTTATATCTTCTGGAATTACATATCCTCTTCCATTAATAAATGCATTAGCTTTTGCAGCCAACACTAAATTAATAGATGCTCTGGGAGAAGCACCAAAGTTAATTAGGTCTTTAAGGTTTGTAAGTTTATATTTCTCAGGATTTCTTGTAGCAAACACAATATTTAGTATATAGTCAAGAATTTTAGGAGAAATATAGATTTCATTTATAAGTGATTGTGCATCTAAAATTGTTTTACAATCCACTATTGATTTTAGTTTTGTATCTAAATTTGTTTTTGCCACTTTCTCCAAAATCTCTTTTTCTTCATTAATTGATGGATAATCAACTAGGACTTTTAACATGAATCTATCAACTTGAGCTTCGGGAAGCGGATATGTACCTTCTTGTTCAATAGGATTTTGAGTAGCTAGCACCAAGAAGGGAAGATTCAACTTAAATGTTTCTTCTCCAATGGTAATCTGTCTTTCTTGCATTGATTCCAACAAAGCACTTTGAACTTTGGAAGGCGCTCTATTGATTTCATCAGCTAAAATAATATTGGAAAAAATTGGTCCTTTTTTTGTCACAAAATCACCTGTATTTTGATTATAAATTAATGTTCCAATTAAATCAGCCGGCAACATATCAGGTGTAAATTGAATTCTTTGAAAATCAGCATTAATTAGATTTGCAATAGTATTAATTGTAAGGGTTTTTGCAAGACCAGGTACTCCTTCAAGCAAAACATGCCCATTGGAGATAATAGAAATTAAGATTTTATTAATGAGCTCCTCTTGGCCAACAATCACCTTACCAATACTTTTTTTAAGATCTAAAACAAATTTCGATTGTTTTTC